>SABV01000124.1 GCA_009928855.1 Erysipelotrichia bacterium
AAAACCAGGCACCGGGCAAACCGCTCGCGCAATTATCGCGCCGGCATCGTGCCGTCACGATAATTGCACGGCTCACTGTCTGATAAGTCTGACTTATCAAACTTTGCCCTTTACAGCGCTGCCCTCCGGCCTCTGCCTGCCGTAACCCGGCAGGTCCGGCTTTACATAACAGGTGTGTTATGCAAACTTGCCCGGGGTGATGAATCCCCGAACGCCGCTATCGCGGCTACCGCCCTCGTCACGGCACACGACCAGCGTCCTGTCGAGCTGGCCAGGGCTCCGGCAGCTCCGCCGCCTCGCACCTGCCCAACTCCCGGAAAGCCCTTGCGGGCTTTCCGCAGGCGCAACAATGCCCGACCGCTGCGGCTAAGTTGTCATTTATTGTCATCCACCAGCTCTGCCAGGTCGCTGCGCCATCCGCCCGATCATCGCCGCGCAGTCCGGACATTGGGTCGCATGCCGAAAACGTTCCTAAACAAGTTGGTTCTGGCCAGAATGGCGCAATCCCTCCCGCCGCCCCCTAGGGGGCTCCAAATTCTCATCTTAAACAGCCAAAAATCTTCTTTTGGTGATTGTTCTTTTCTGTCGATGGGTTGTATTAGTTATTTTTATCGTGTAGATTGCGAGACTAGAAATATATTTATGGTTTTGAAAAACACTAATATTGCATACGAAAACATTGAGCTACCTTGTCGTCCCATATTGAAATGGGCTGGTGGTAAATCTCAGTTACTCAGCGAATTGCTACCGAAAATCCCAAAAAAATACGGCAAATTTATTGAACCCTTTTTTGGTGGTGGTGCCCTGTTTTTCGCAGCCAGACCAAAACAGGCAATTATTGCGGATAGCAATCCAGAGTTAATCAACCTTTACCAAACAGTAGCGTCTGATGTTGCCAGTGTGATTAAGGCTTTAGGCGCTCACATCAATACTGAAGAAGCTTTTTATGAAGTCAGAGCGCAAGATCCATTAAAATTAACACCAGCTCAAGCAGCTGCGAGAACAATTTATCTCAATAAAACCTGTTTTAATGGTCTTTATAGAGTAAACAGAAAGGGCCAATTTAACACGCCGTTTGGTCGTTATAAAACCCCACGTTTTCTAGATGAAGAAAATCTTCGTGCCACATCAGCATTATTACGCAATGCAACCATTGTGCTTGGTGATTATAAAGCCGTTTTAAAGGAATACGCGAAGCCGGGTGATTTTATTTTCTTAGATCCACCATATCTTCCGATCTCTGTTTATGCGGATTTCAAGCGATATACTAAAGAACAATTTTTGGAAGAAGACCATTGCGATCTTGCAACAGAAATACAACGATTGCACGATCTTGGTTGTCACATCATTCTTACCAATTCCAACCACCCATTAGTTGCTGAATTATACGGCAAATATGGGATGGAAGTTATTAGCACCAGGCGTCATATCAGCTGCAATGGCAACAAACGCATTGGTGAAGATGTTATCGTAGATATTAAGCCACCAGCAAAGTTGAATTTGAAACTTCTGCCAACACCATTGTCGCAACAAGCTTCTGTTTATCCTCCAACGAGGTTTATGGGGTCGAAAAGCAAGCTATTAAAAGAAATATGGAGTGTGGCATCCCAGTTTCGATTTGATACAGCTGTCGATCTTTTTTCTGGCAGTGGCATTGTTGGTTACATGTTCAAGGCTCAGCAAAAAAGAGTTATTTCAAACGACCACATGGCTATGTCTGCATGTTTCACCAAAGCAATGGTAGAGAATAATAATGTCACTTTGTCAAACGCAGATACTCTGAAATTGCTGGAGATAAGGGGGCGTTCAAACCATTTTGTGGAAACAACCTTCAAGGATCTGTATTTTACCGATGAAGATAATCAGTTTATAGACAATCTGCGAGCAAATATCAAAGGGTTGCGAAATCCTTATAAAAAGGCTATTGCAATGACGGCCCTTATAAGGGCCTGCACAAAAAAAAGACCGCGCGGAATTTTCACCTACACTGGCATGAGGTATGACGATGGCCGTCGGGATATTCACCTGGGGTTGCGAGAACAATTCCTTGAAGCAGTTGAAATTATAAATACTGCCGTGTTCGATAATCATAAAGATAATAAATCACGGCAAGGTGATGCAATGGCATTGCCACAAATAGAAAACGCTCTTGTTTACATCGATCCACCTTATTACACGCCACTTGGTGATAACGAGTATGTGCGTCGTTATCACTTTATTGAAGGCTTAGCAAGAGACTGGCAGGGTGTGGAAATTCAAGAACACACACAGACTAAGAAGTTTAAATCATACCCGACACCCTTTTCTACCAGAAAAGGGGCCGCTGATGCTTTTGATTACCTGTTTAAAAAATTTAAAAATAACATCTTACTTGTGTCTTATTCATCTAACTCTTTGCCGAACCAGGACGAAATGGTGTCAATCATGAGTAAGTATAAAAAAGTTGAAGTGGTGCCGGTCAATTATAAATATTCCTTTGGCAACCAGGGCAACAAGGTTGGTAACAACAACAATGACGTTAAAGAATACATTTTTGTCGGTTATTGATGAGGAGAAAATCATGCTTACCAAACAGGAACAAGAGAATCTTTTAAAAGCAAGCCATTCTGCCGGTTTTTTAACGCAGGAGCTTATGACTTTAACAAAGTCTACCAACCCTTTATTGGCTGATATTGCCATTGAAATCTTGTCACAAGCAGTGCAGATTAAAGAGCGCTTGAATAGGCTTGAATCTGCTACAAATTCATTAGAAAAATCAGTATGAAAGCTTGGCATTTTGGTAATACAACAGTTCGCAGCCCGTTTAGATTGAGAGATGGGCTTGTTGCCCTAGCATCATCACAATTACAAGGTAACTTGCACGGTCGTGAACAAGAAATTGCTTTTCGCCGCTTGCTTGGTGAATGCGGTGTTGTGGAACTTGGTGATGATGATACGTATAGTGTTGGCCGAAAATGGAGATCTGCACTTAGTAAGCTCGGCTTTCTCTATCCAACAATTGCATCTAATTTGGGGTTTTCCCAATCTGAAGTTGGCCCAGTTGATATCATTACTCCAAATGGCTGGCGCCTTGTTCGTGCCGAAACTGTGCCAGCAATGCAAGAATGTTTCTTACGTTCTTTAGCGGCTCATTTCATTCCTTCTCCGGTCGAAAAGGATTTTGAATTTTCTGTCTTTTCGCCTCTTCGTCATACGCTCGCTATCATGCTGGAACTAGAAAGACAGACAGGAGCAAGTGCTATCAGTTTTGTTGAAATGGCTCTGGTTGTGCAATTAACTTCCAGTGATGACAGCCTTAAAAAGATTGTGGAGCAAATACTAGAGCTAAGAACACGCAGAGATGAAGCGCCTAACAAAAGACAATTCGATGGTGCAGCACGAGAAGAAGCTGCAACATATTATGATTACCAGCCTGCTACTTTTAATGATTACGCTGATACCAACTTTCGCTATATAAAAGCGACAGGCCTGGTTAAAAGTAAAGGGCGCGGTATTTCACTAGCTCCAGAAAAACATGTTTTTATTGAAAAACTGATTCAAGATACTAGTGTTCCAGATTCCGATAAGTCTTATTTTTTAACTTTGTGTAACGGCGCCAGCTTACCAACTGATAATAAAAATTTGGCTCTCACTGTTCTTGACGATCTTTTACAGCAGCTTAATAAGCGTGGTATTCCTTTTGATATTTCTGGTCAACCAGCCGATTCTCCAGCTGAAATTGCAGTCATCAGGCATAACATAGAAGGTTTATTGGCTGAGAAAAACGAAGAAGAATATGCCAACAAACAGGCGGCAGAGTGGGAAGAAATTGCAGCCTACATGGAACTTATTACCAATCCGCGCCGGTCTAAAACTCTTTCTAATGGCGAGGAAATAAAGGTTCCACAAGCTGAAGTGCCCGCTTATTTCGAATGGGTTTTATGGCGGGCTTTTTTGGCAATTGATAGTTTGGCAAATAAACCTTACGAAGCTCGACGTTTTAAAATTGACCAAGATTTTTTGCCGGTGGGCACAGCGCCTGGGAATGGCCCCGATCTGATTTTTGAGTTCAATGACTTTGTGCTTGTGGTGGAGGTAACGCTTACCACAAATTCCAGACAGGAAGCCGCCGAAGGCGAGCCAGTGCGACGCCATGTTGCAAATCTTGTTATAGACCATCAGGCACGTACAGGCAAACCTGTTTATGGTTTATTTATAGCCAATAGAATTGACTCAAACACCGCAGAAACATTCCGAATTGGCGTTTGGTATACAAATGATGATAACAAGATGAAACTTGACATCATCCCCGTCAAACTCGAAAATTTCAAATCCTTTTTTGAAGCTCTGTTTGTGTCCGGTGAGATCAAAGTAGAGTTAATTCGTGAACTTCTTGAGAAATGTGGGTCTCTCAGAACTGCTCATGAAGCGCCAGCTTGGAAACGCGAAATAGAGCAAGTTTTTGAACAACACATTGCATGTCTGAAGTCCAATGAAACGAAAACATACGCTAAGATTTTTTGAGCTTGGGGTAACCCCAACATTCGTGCAACCAGGGGTAAACCCAACAAAACGGTCACCAGATGCAAACAATTTCCCGCAGTATCCGAAAACCATGTCTACAAGCAACTTTACAAAGGTTTTTTGCATTTCCTTCAGCTGAAGGCGTATCAGTTAAACTCTCTGGATTTCATTGCCCTGCAACCCTGTTACAACGCAGATTCATCAGCATATCATTTTGACATAAGTCAAATTGATACACCCCCCTTGGAATTGGCTTCAACAAAGAATTCTAGATGTTGTTTGCATCTGGTGATAGAAATGTTGGGATTGGGCCTATTTGATGGTTTGCTTGCTAAGCCATGAGGCAAGGCGAATCGCATCGTCTTTTGGCAATTCCAATTTCTCTTCGAACCGTGACGGATGATCATTGCATCTGCAGATGCAGCAACGATTATGAGAAACCAAACATAAGAGAAAAAATTCATTATCTGATTCCCAATGACCAGGAAAATGCGTGCCACTAAGTGGAAAGATTGCTAAATCCAGTCCAGTACCATTTCCAAGAGAAACTTTTCCTGCAAACATCAAAATACCCCCCAAAAGTTAGATTTAAACAGAACGAACGACATTACAAATCAACTGGTTATTGTTTCTGCCCGTTCAGGAAAATATTCCGTTCGTTTTCGTTCCATTGGGCTTCCAACCCCCTAAGCCCCAATGTTTTGTTAGATTGGTGCGCCTTTGTGGACGACACCCAATGCCCGATCAACGAATGCCTTAAGTTCAGTTGCGTTGACTACGACAGCATCTTCACCAGAATTTGCATCGTGATGAAACTGGCCAGCGTAGTCATTTATCTCGTTCAGTTCATCAACCAAGTTTTTTGCATGACACAAAGGGCTTGGCGCGACTGAATCTCGTATCAGCGCCACCACAGAGCCGAACATTAGGTTTTTCGGAACGAGACCTGGGTATCGGCGATGAAGGTAACCTTCCAGCAAAGGGCGAATTGCCTTGGCTACAGATTTAGGATCGTTTCTTTCTCCAGCAACAAATTCATTGAGCAATCGATGATGCTGGGAATAGTTCGACTCGCATTCTTGATCGATGCTGATAGCCGCAAAATCTGTGTAATCATTAGGTGCGGCGATCAGTTGGAAAGTAGCAATCGGCGTAGTTTTGTCTTCCTTCAATAGTGCATCGCGCAGATCGCGAAGGAAGTAGGCATCGTGCGCAAGCACAATCAACTGTGCCGCCTTCGAGTGAATTTTTTTCAATAATACACGCGTGTGGTGCCTGCGGTTTTGGTCTAGGCTGCACATCGGGTCATCAATTACTACCGTTCGAGTTGCCAACTGGGGATCTTCCAATGTGCTGGCGATAAAGAACGCGAAGGCCAAAGCACGCTTATCGCTTTCGCTAAGAGCAGTCGCAAATGACGGTGATACGCCTTCCAGAGTGACATCCTTTCCGCGAAGCAACAACCCATACTCGCTACGTGGAGTATTGCCCCTAAAATTAGCACTCATATCCTTGATTCTAAACGATGCACCGAAACTCTTTAAAAGATCGTTGATCGATATCTGATACTTGCTCAATATCGTTGTCATCAAACTATTTAGTTTGTCTCGGCCTGTTTTTTTGGCCTTATCAGCGACTTCAACGCCTTTTCGTGCGGCAGCAAGATTTCCCAGCAACTCAACTACCTTGGGGTCATATCGATGTTTAGTCGCCTGAATCTGCTTAATTTGTTGTTGTAACTGCGGTGTGCTATTGCTGTTGAGTTGGGATTTATATCCACTGATAACCCCCTCATTCGCCTTGATTGCAGTATTTGCGGTACGAATAGGTGTTATTACCTGTTCCCACATGGCAACGGCAGCGGTTTTTTCCTCTGCTGTGCCAAGTGGCTCTGCAGGGGTGGCGTTTTTTCTTCGGACCAGTTCAGCAACGAATTCCCGAAATGTGGTCAATGCAGCAAGAGCAGTATTCGCGTCAAACGAAATTGCCTGCGGCGTCACGTGCTCTGCCCAAGCAGCGGCTTGTGTGACCGCTACCTCAACGCTTTGTGCAAAGGAATCAATAATACTTGCAGCAGTCGTAATTGTGACCGTGTTTTGCAAAGCTGCTACCTTGGTCTTCAGATTCCCATATGCTGCGTTAAAGTATGTCTGATAAGCACGCACGAGTTCGTTGCTGGAAATATCTTGATCGCAAAAGGGGCACTCGTTGTCATTGCCAAACTGTCTGCCCTGACTTAACCAGCTCTCCGCGTCTTTTCCTTCCAGCTTTGTAATGTGTTGTTTGACGACATTCTCGGCTTCCGCGTGAACGTCTTTTAGAGACAGACCCAGTCCCGCGAACAAATCGTCAATATCGAATGACGGCTCTGCAACAATATTTGGGACCGGCTTTGCAAGTATCGCCGCGACGTTGTTTGCATCGGTAAGTTGTTTTTGTAGGTCGATGATTTTAGCGTCAATATCAGATATTTGCGGCAGTTGCTCAAACTGCGCGAGGGTCAAACCCGAATGATACCCGGTGAGCTGTTCCACAAAACTCTTGGCTTTTTCAGTCATTGTCTTTGAGTCGTCTGTCGCTTCATCAACCACTGCGCGTGCCATAACCGCGGCTTCTCCAAGTGCAAATTCGAGCAGATTCTTACGATGATCAGTGTTGACCATGCCGCCAGAATGTACATTCCGGCCGATAAAATCAGCATCGAATACCAGCAGCTCGGGTCGTTTTTCGGTCCAAACACCGTTTTCGAATGAGACCTTGTGGCCACTCCCAAACTGTAGAACAACTTTTGGTATCAGTGAGCCATCGACGGTTTTACAGGATGTAATCAATGTAGCATTCTCTGTGGCCGCAGATCTAAATATCGTCGTTAAAGTAGACTTTCCTCGCCCGTTATCGGCATAGATAAGCGTTGCCTTATGACAAAGGTGAGTCTTCCCGTTGGCCTGGTGGAGTAGTCCTATCCCTTGAATTTCCATGATTCTCTCTAGCATCTGCGTTCCTTTTAGCTTTGTTGATTTGGTATTGTGCCATTTGAAGGGTATTTTCTTTCCAATTTCAAAATAGCATTACTCGTCACCGTAGTCAAAATTGGGGTTTTAGTTGCAATTCCGAATGTTTTAGGGGGTCATTACACCAAAAGGAAATTTACGTACGCTAAGGAATTCTTAGAGGTCAAAACCTGCCTTGGGTAACGTGTTGGCTTAGACTCCAGACATAACTTGGCTATTATTGCCCAGATTACAGCCCAACCATTTCTCCTGCTAAATCCTCATGTTCTAAAAATGGGCCAGACCAGCCTTTTCAGCCAACTCGCGCCTTTCTGCCCCGCTTCATGCTCTCTGCCCAATCTAAAAAACATTAAAAAGCCCTGGGCACAATAGCCCACAGCCGCCCAAACACCCATCACTCAGGGCTCACCACAGGAAAATTAAGGGTGAAAGCCAAACTCCGGAACCCTTAATCCCCACTGGGCGCCCGTCGAATTATTAAGATACCGCCAGGCACAAAAAAGTAAAGGCCTCCACCCCAACCGGCTACGCCGGCCGGGTCCCCTCCTTGACTTTTCCGTGCCTGGCCGGTTGGTTGTGGTCATCGACGGGCGGCTCCGCTGGGAAATAAGGGTTCCAAGCCAAAGGCTTTTCGCCGAAACGGCGAAACACTTAAAACCCACACCAGGCGCTGAAAAAACAGCAGCAAAGCCCGGAAAGAACCGCAACCCACGTCCTGTTGACCCGGCCAACGCTCCGGCAGCTTCGCCGCCTCCACAATTGGCCGGGTCTCGGAAAGCCCTGGCGGGCTTCCGCAGGTGCGTGCAATGTCCATCTGTTCCGGCCGGCTTTCAGTGGTTGTCATTTATTGTCATCGAGCCGGCCTTTTTGCGCTACCTGGTCAGCAGTCGCCGCCGCAGATGGACATTGTGGGCGCTGCCAGAAACATTGTAAATCTTAATAATTTTGGCATTGAACTGCTTGTTTGTTAGTGGTAATCTTGCTCAAAGAAGTCTTGGAGAGGCAATGAACAAATCTTATACCCTTGTTTACTGGACAGAAAACGGGCATTATGTTGGAAAAATACGTGAAATGCCAATAGTTCACGGCATGGCAAACACCCTTGAAGAGCTTGAAACCAAGATCCAGAATTCGTATAGCCAGTTGATAAAAGATCTCCCGCAACCAGCGTGTCTTAAAACTGTGCAAACCAGGCCTATAAGACTGAATCTCGGTTGAGGCAACCAAGCTTTACCTGTTAAGAAGCAGACCAAGGAGACATCTTATGAGCGAAAAGCGGCATGAAGCCAGCTTACATGGCAACAAAAAGAAAAAACGCGTCAAAGGCACTGTTGATCGCATAACCGGCGGTATTGTCGTTGTTCTCATCCGACACCCAGACGCAGGAAAAGACGAACCCGATACCTATCTGGAAATTTACGTTCCCATTGAAAAATTCAAGAAACGCACACCCCACGAAGGCGATTACGTTTCAGTCGATATCGAAGACAACAGCTGATCAGCCAATCATCGACTCAAATCAGTTCCGGCTCTTGAAATGACAACCCGGCAGCGCCGATCCCGCAAATCTGTTATCCTTGTCTGCAACACCTTAACAGAGAGGAAAACCGCCCATGTCCGCCGAAATAATGACCATCAAGGAATTAGCAGAGTATCTCGACCTTGCCGAAGGCACGATTTACAAAAAAGTCTCCAATAACGAGATCCCCTACACCAAACTCGGAACCCTCCTGCGCTTCTCAAAATGGTCAATCGATCAGTGGGTAAGCGAAAACACCGTAACCCCTCCCGATGCTCTTTTCGACGAATTCGCCAGGCTTCATTCCCGCTACCATTTCAAAAAATGGCTTGAATCCAAAGGCATCGATCCAACGACTCTTTCCGACAAACAACTGCTCGATCTGGTCAAAAAAGCCATCGCTGATCTTGCAAACGCTGAATAATGAAACCTCGTAATTTCACTGATCTGCGCGATTATGCCCTGAATCTGGCTCGTCTCGACCAGGCGGAAATTCTCAAAAAGCTCAAAATCAAGCACTACGACAAGAACATCCTGAAAATGGCCAAGCCCGAACTCCTCAAAAACTTCGGAAAAAGCGCCAAGAACCTTAATAAATCCTTCTTTATGGCCTTTAGGGAGCAATGGAACGTAAAACCCAGTTAAGGAATTTTACCGCGCTTCAGAAGTCTTGATACCGTGGCCGGGTGAACATTAAACAGTTTTGCAGCATCTGCTGCGGT
>SABV01000125.1 GCA_009928855.1 Erysipelotrichia bacterium
CTGACGATCGAGTGATTGTCCATGATCGGCAGAAGTATTACTCCTGCCAGACAGGCCAGGGCCATACCCTTCAGGCTGATTCTGGCCGACTTCGCATTGTTTTGTAGTTTACGTGTTTTCATTCAGGACTCCCTTAAAATTTCTTGGCGACAGCTATTCGATATTTGGGCATATTGATAATTACAGAGCAAAACGTCTTTCGATGCTTCCGTAGCGGACAACACAACTGCTGGCATCAACAGATTCAACTGTTACGCCTTCGCGACTCTCTCCTGGCAGGAGGTGTATAAGTGCGCCATGTTTCTCGGCAAAAATTGCCTGCCACTGGCCACTGCGGTTTTTTTGAACTCCCTGAAAATTTATGATTTCAAAAAACGCCTGCTTGAACGGCTGTTTGTGCGAGGGCAAATTTTTCAGCAGTATTGCCGGGTCAGGTTCGTGTCGAACCAGAGGTGCCGGGATTACAAGCGGGGTAAGGTAAGAAGGCTCTGGAACGTATGTGTTTGAATAGATTTTGTTTAGATTGTAAGCGAACAAAATCAAAATAAAGACCGATGTTACAACGGCTGATTTTATCCAGAGATTCATCGGGTTTCTCCTTTGTCTGATTCAAGCTCGCATGAGTTCTGAAAAACCAGTTCGACCAGGCCTTTTAACTCAACCTCGTCTTCGCGGGTTTCGATAGAGAAGTTTATCAGTCGCATAAACTGTGTGGCGGTTTCGATCTGTGCAAGCACTTTTACTGCATCAGAAGCTGCACCGATAAATGAAAGTTTAAATGGCCAGAACACGAGAGGGCCACTGATTCTGAATTTTCCTTCGGGTATAACCTGCCATGCGCCGGGTATTGCTGTGCGCAATAAATCGAATGGAGCCATCAGGTTCGCTCTGGCTTTGGCAAAAGATGGCAGCAGAAACTCAAGGCGATGCTTTTCTTTTTTTATATTTTCAAGCTGCACTTTAAGTATTTCTTGAAACATGGCGCCACGACCATCTGCAAGTCGGCTCATTGAACCTTTCAGGTTGGCTGTCTGCTGCTTTTCAATGGCGACCTGTTGAAGACCCGGCCAGAAATAATATTGCCAGGGTAGAAAAAGCAACCCGGCAACGATAATGGCTTTTAATATTTTTTCCATGCTGTTTACCCTTTCTTGCCGATCGGGGCAGTGATATCGAATCTGATGCGGCGACTGTCGAGATCGCCTATGGTTATTTCTGGCTCGCCAAGTTCGGCGAAAAGCTTGACCGCATCAAGATATCTTAGTGCGGTTTCTGTGTCTACCGTGTAACCGGTAATCATGAGTTTGCTGTCTTTTAAGTTGACTTCGATTCTTTCGAGTCGGCTGAAAGGCGGCAGTTTCTCTGTCAGATGCCTTGTCAAATTGGTTGCAAGACCGCGCTTGTCTATATCGCTCGTGATTTCTTTCGCGAGTGTTACGAGCGTTTCCTGTTCTTTCGAAGCTTTGGCGAAATCATCGACCAACTGCTGCGTGGCAACGTGTTTTGCCTGGGTAGCTTCGAGCTGCCTGGCTGATTTGAGCTTGACCACGTTAAGAAAGGGCAGGGGAGCCACGGCCAACAGTATGGCTGCTACTGCCGAGAGCCTTGCCGGCAGAGTAAGGTGCATTGTGCGGCGTGATACCGGTGGAACCATATTGGCAACGCTCAGTTGCGAGGCGCCTGAGAGCCATACTGCTTTTTTGTCTTCAGGGGTTACAGATAATTCGTCATTCTGCATGCCAGTTAACGATTCGACCCTTATGGCAAAACGCTCAGTAATCATTTGCCCGAGTTCAGGCTCTTCTACGCAACTGTTTGAGAGGTAGAGCACTGATTTATCTGAAAGCAGTTTTTTGCTTCTCAGTTCCGAAAAAAGGCTGCCTATGTGTGTCATCAGCTCCAGGCGGTTGGTCTTAACGGCTTCTGTGATCGCCGGTATTTCTATCTGTTTTATACCGTCAAGCATCATCCATACTTCTTCTCTGGGCAATGAGAAGCCTGAGAATAACAGATTCTCGAGCTCACGGATGCTGCCGGTCAGCAGTGAACGCATTGTTACTATTTCCTGACCGCGAATTGCCGCAAGGTGAACGTGTGAATAACCGATCTTGAGCACAATTGCGGTTTCCTGGGGTGGGGTCTGCAGTTGACGCTGAAAGGCCCCGAAAGTCGCATCAAGCGAGGTTGTAAGTCTGCCTATGGCGAAGCCGGTTTCTATACACAAACGCTGAGCTTGTTCAAGCAGACTGGCAGGCAGCCAGGAGACGATGACTTCTCTTGTTTTATCGGGTCGTGCCATGCGAAGTTTGAGGCTAAAAAGCAATTCTTCTTTTGAATTGAAGAATTCGCTGCGTTTTAGCTGCAGGTTTTTTTTATTTCGGCTTCAGTCGCATCTTGTGGGTAGTCGAAACTCCTTACTCCGCCCTGGTCCGAAACGATAAAATTGAGCTGAATTTCGGGTTGAAAAAACTGTGGAATCTCTTTTTGCAGAGAAGCCCAGGGGTTTCCTTCTTCGGTTGCCAATGTTTTGCAGAGCCATTTTTTGTCGTCTGTTTTTTTGAGCAGTCGCACAAAAGTCTGTTCAAGCTCCACGAAACCTTCTGTTCGTGGTATTTGCCACATTATCACGTATCTCCTTTTAATCGTGCCATGTCAGGCAAGATAATCTATTATTTGCGATCATAAAATCAAGTGCCATGTTATGGAAATCCGGATATTTTTACCGGAATCAATCTGTTTCCACTTGAGGCTGCATTTCCAAGTCTTCCGTAAGTCTGCAGACCCCAGGCGTAAACGTTGCCGTCTTCATCTGTTGCCAGCGAATGGTAATTGCCGGCGCTGATGCTTGTGATATTAAGAGAGCCTATAGTGGCGGTTACGCGAACAGGGGTTGAGCGATCGGTTGTATTGTTCAGCCCAAGCTGCCCGTAATTATTGCGGCCCCACGTGTAAACCTTGCCACTTTCGGTGAGTGCCATGGCGTGTTCTTTGCCGGCGCAGAGAGTGCGGATCTTCTCGCCGGTCGGCGGAAAATTTTCAATGGCGGCCATACGGTTGCGCTGTGATGTATCGCCATGGCCAAGTTGCCCGTAATTGTTGCGCCCCCATGTGTAAAGCTTTGTTGCAGTGCCATCTCGGGCTACTGCCATTGAGAATTCGCCGCCTGCGGCGATGCCGAAGAAGTTTGTCGGCTCGTCAATTGCCTTGCCAAAGAAGCTGTAAACGCCGCGGTTTTCTTGACCTGATGCATTGTTTTTATACCATGTTGAGTTAAGGGAGTTTTCTAGCCACCAGAATATGAATCGATACCTGTTTACAAGGGTTACTGTGTATGTTCCGGGGGTTAAGAGAGAGTAGGCTGTGCCTGTGTCGTTTTTGTCGTATGTCCAGCGGTATCTCTTGCTTTCTAATTTTGTCTGAGAGGTAGGTCGAATATCGATTTCGGTTCCGTTCGTATGTGTCAATCTTATGACATCGTAGTCATAGGTATCGCTTTTGTATGGGGCATTTACTTCTACAGAGAAGCTGCCGATGAAATGGCTCACCGAGATGTTAAATTGTGTGGTAGCCGGGCTGGTTTTGTCACCTGATGCTTCTATCTGTGCTACCCATGTGGCGATAGTATTGTTGACGTTGATCGGTTTGCGACTATAATCGCCTGTAAAAGCAGCTCCCAGCTGGTTGTAGCTGTTGTCGCCCCAGCCATAAATGTTGCCGGCGCGGTCTATAGCGAGGGCATGCTCAGCGCCGGCCGCGATGCCGACGATGTTTTGCAGTGCTCCGCTTCCAGAAAGTGAAACTACTGTCTGGGGAGCACCCATATAAGACGGAGGAGTTGTAAATATGCCTGTATATGGATTATAGCCAAGTTGCCCACGTGAATCGCTGCCCCATGCGAGCAACTGACCATTGTTGCGCAGGGCAAGCGAAAACTCTTTGCCTGCAGCCAGGTCGCTTGCTTCTTGCAGGTGTGCGCCGCCATAAATAACTGTCTGGGGAATGTCTACGTAAGAAGACGCGCCGATAGAGCTGTGACCGAGCTGCCCGAGGTTGTTTCTGCCCCAGCTGTAGACACCGCCGTAGTAGTCGAGGGCAAGAGTATGTGCGCCTCCGGCGCTTACCATCCAGCCGTGGGGGTAGTAAGCGTCGGTGGCCGGGCAGGCCCCTTTAAGTGTCTGTGCGGGTGTGGAATTGTCTGATATGGTATCTAAGCCGAGTTGCCCGTAGTTATTGCGGCCACAGGCATAAAGGCTTCCGTCTTTTTTCCAGATAAGAGTATGTTCGCCGCCTGCGGCCACCCCGGGCACCGAAACTGTTGCAGCAGCGAGATTGTCTAAGTCATACCCGGCGTCAACTCCGTTTCGATATGCTCTGGCTCTGGCAAAAAGCTGTCTGTGACGGCCCAGAAGGGTGCGACCTTCCGAGATCGATACTGCAACGTCAAAGTGGCCGCTGCCTTCAGGGTAAGAGAAGGTGGCGACGGTTGTAACAACTCCTGAATAGGGGTCTAAAACTACGGGTGCTGATTGCAGCTGTTTCTGGTTTGCTCCTTCAATCGCCCATTGAATTCTTGACCATTCTTCGCTGTATTGAGTGCGTTGAAAGGTGGTTTCGCTCATTTCTATCAACAGCGGCAGAGCGGCCATAACTCCGAGAATGGTAAAAACTACGACAGGAAGCAGGATTCCGCGTCTGGCGGATATTTTCGCAGGTAAATAATTTATGTTTTTGTTTTTCATGATTTTTATCGCAGTGGCAGAATGACGAATCGCATTGATTCTACCGGTTCTGCTACGGTTGAGATATTAAAGATTACAACGCCGCCAAGTTCGCTTTCGGTGTTCCAGGTGGCGTTGACACCGGTTTGTAAAATCTGGCCGTCATAACTCAGTGTGTTGCCGGCGATGCTGAGGTTTGCCAGAAGGGCTTTATCTTGTGTGATTGCACGACTGACGACCATGCCGGTATCGTATAACTGGTTTATTGCCGTTTCTGATCTTGAGATATCGTAGAACCAGCTTGTTGTTCTCATCATGAACGGCACACTGCTGGCTGCGAGTATAGCAAGCACTGCCGTTACAAGAAGCAGTTCAAAAAGTGTAATGCCGTTGCGCATAAATTAAGGCCTCTCAGTTGCTGAAATAAGTTTTGATTTCTGCTCTTACGTCAAATGCCGGTGCTTCGACGCGTATTCTGAATACCGGCGAGATGGTTCCGTGGGCGCCGTCTGTGTTATCAAGTGATTCTGCTGTCGCACGCAGCAAAAGCCCGCCATCGGGGTGTGCAACAGATGAGGTTTTAAGGATTCCGCTATTCACGTGTTCGGCGAAGGTTGTTAGCGCGGGGATTTTGCTAGCTGTTTTTGCTTTGATAAGGGTAAGAAGGTTGCCGGCCGCGACCTGGCATTTTACGCGGGCTATTTGCGTTGCCGTCAGTCTGCTTGATGAGGCAAGAGCGTATGTTACGCTCATAGCTACGATTGCCAGCATTGGAATCGCTACAAGAAGCTCCATGAGGGTTATGCCTCTGTTATGGCCGCTTGTTTTTAAAGCCATGAGCAACCTCCGCTGCCACCCACACCGCCACCTGCTGAAGGATTAGCCGGGTCTACGGCGGCAGAGATTTCGGGCGTTGGAATACCGATTCCGTTCAGATTGATTGTGCTGATAGTGGTGCCGTTACGCTTCAGGTCAATACTGGCATTTTGCGCGTCAGCGTTATTGCATCTGATATTGCCATTTATCATGAATACGGTCGAAAGATCTGCAGTATCAGCACCGTCTATCTTTATATTGTCTGTGGTAAAGCCCGCCGGCAAAGTTATTGTCTGCCCGCCTCTGTTTACTGTTGAAGAGTTGCGACTGAAGGTGATCACCGCCTCTGTTTTGCGGCCCAGCAGACCCATGGTTCTGGTGTGGGAAACAGCGTCTATCAGCATGCCGGTTGTGGCGAGGTCGTTTCTTGATGCCATGTGCGCGGTCATTGGGGGGACTGCCAGCGGAGCAATCACTGCCAGAACTGCTACTACCAGAAGGAGTTCCATGAGTGTAACGCCATTTTTTGCCTGTAGTATGGCAGTGGCGTTGTTTATTTTTGTATAGAATGCTTCGTTTGTAATCATTTTGGTTTGATAAAGCTCATTTTGAACAGGGGTAAAAAGACTGACAGCATGATGAAGCCGACGATTACCGCCATGAAAGCTATAAGCATAGGTTCAAGCATGCTAAGTGCTGATTTTATAGCGGCCTGAAGCTGATCGTCATAGTATTCGGCCACTTCATTAAACATGACGTCGAGACTGCCGGTTACTTCTCCTGTTTCTATGAGCTTTACAGCCATTGGCGGAAATATCGGGCTGTCTTCCAGGGCCTGTTTCAGGCTTCCGCCCTGATCTATGAATTCACGCATGCGCTTTACGACTCCTTTGGGTGTCGGAAGCGCCATTGTGCCTTCTATGGCCAGCAGTAATTCTCGTAACGGCACGCCGGCAGCGAGAAGAAGGCCCATTGCTTCTGAAATCTGCACCACAAAGAATCTTTTCATGACTGTTTTGATTATGGGCACTTGCAGCGAGAGTTCGCCCACCGTTTTTCTTCCATCGGCAGTAAAAAGCATCGCAAGAAGCACGATTACGGTCAGCAGGGTTCCCCCGATGACCGCATGCAGATGGCCTGATATGAAGGTGCTGGTTGTAATGAGTATTCTGGTGCTGACCGGCAGGTCGAGGCCTGCTTTAAGAAACATTTCGGCGAATCTGGGCACGGCAAACCCCATCAATACTATCAAAACAACGCCGGCCACCGAAAACAGCACTGCCGGGTAAGCAAGTGCGCCCAAGATCTGGTTTCGTAGAGCCATTTTTCGTTTATTTGAAGAAGAAAGGCGTGTCAAAACCTGTTCAAGCACGCCTCCTGTTTCGCCAACACGTATCATGGCAATCATGAAGCGGTCAAATACTTCAGGGTGCGCGGCCAGGGCTTCAGAAAATGCCTGCCCGCCGTAGACCTTGGCTCTGACTTCTCCTAAAATGCGTTTAAACGTTCTGTTTTCTTCGCCGTGTTCGAGTGATTGCAGGGCTTCTGAAAGATTAACACCGCACTTAATCATTATTGAAAGCTGCAGCAGAAAGGCAGAGAGAGTTTCGCTTGAAACTCCTGAAAAAAAGTTTATTTCGGTGTCAAGACCAGAGTTAGCATCAATTGTTTCGAGACCCGTTACCCAGAGATTCTGTTTTGAGAGTTCTTGTACGGCCGCCGACTCTTCAGGGGCTTCTACAATGCCTTTTACAACTTTTCCTTCGGCATTTTTAGCCTGATAAGCAAATTTTGTCACTTTTTTCTCCCCGATTTGATTTTGCCTGCGGTCAGATTACCCGAGCCAGTTCTACTGCGCTTGTAAGTCTGTTTTTTAACTTGGCTTTTCCGGCCTCAATAAGGGTTGTAAGACCCTGCTCTGCTGCGACTCTTTCGATTTCCTGGCTGGTGGCGCGTTCTATTATGAGCTTGCGGATATCATTGTTTACAATAAGAACTTCCTCTATGCATGATCGGCCACGATAGCCGATTCCGGCACATGCTGCGCAGCCTTTGCCGTGAAAGGTCTGAAAATCGACTCCAAGTTTTTGTCTTATTTTATCCGGCACTTCTTCTTCGATGAGGCAATGAGGACAATTCAGCCTGACCAGCCTCTGAGCCATCATTCCAAGCAATACGTTGGCTGTGAGATATGGCTCTATGCCTATTTCACTGATGCGTATCGGAACTTCAGAGGCCACACCGCAATGCACGGTAGAAAAAACGAGATGGCCTGTCATGGCTGCGTTAACCGCGAGAACGGCTGTCTCTTCATCGCGTATTTCGCCGACTAGAATGACGTCGGGGTCCATGCGCAGAATTGATCGCAGGCCAGAAGCGAAAGTAAGATCGACTTTGGTGTTTACCTGTATCTGGTTAAGCATCGGAAGTCGTATTTCTACCGGATCTTCAAGGGTAATGATCTTTACGCCCTCTTTGTTGAGCTGTTGAAGTATAGAGTAGAGAGTAGTGGTTTTGCCTGAGCCGGTCTGGCCGGCGACCAGCACGAGCCCAAAGTGGTGACTGAGCAGCTGGTTCATTTTTTCGACGCTTTTGTCTGCAAAGCCAAGATCGGTCAGTTCTGGGGCTTTTGATTCATTGTTCAGTAATCTCAGAACTACGTTTTCTCCGTCAATGCATGGGCAGACTGCAACACGAAAATCTACCGAGACCCCGTCTATGCTCATCATTATTCGGCCATCCTGCGGAATGCGGTGTTCGCTTACATCGAGCTTGGCCATGACTTTGATACGTGAAACAATCATGGGGTGCAGGGTAATTTTAGGTCGGAACATTGTTTTTAAGATGCCATCTATGCGATAGCGAATATGAAAACCCAGGCCGTCGCGTTCTACGTGAATATCTGACGCACGTTCTTTAGCTGCGCCTATAAGCACCTGATTGACGAACTTGACTATCGGCCCTCTTTGCAGAAGTGCGTCGTCTGGTTCAAGGCTTTCGAGAAGGGATTCAGTCTCATACGACTGAATTTGCTGCATACTTTCTTCGAGGCCTTCTCTACCGGTGTAATATCGCTCTATGGCTCGTAAGATCTGGTTTCTGGTTGCAAGTTTCAGTAGAACGCGCCGTTTTAAGCGCCTTTCGAGATCGCCTATGACAGAGGTAATCATTGGGTCAGACGCTGCGACCACAAGAGCGCCAGCTTTCTGGTGCAGTGGGATAAGAGTGTGTTTGCGGGCAGTTTGTGCCGAAATTTCGTGCAGTACAGTCGGGTCGATGACTATTTCTTCAGGGCCGAGGCGCTCAATGCCGAACTGGCCTGACAAAGCGTTCAGAAGTTCTTCTTCACTTATAAAGCCGAGATCTATTAGAGCCTCGCCTAGTCGAATGCCTTGTTTTATGCCAAGTTGCAGGCCTTTTTCGAGTTGAGGCTGGGTTATAAGGGCATGTTCCAGTAAAAAATCTCCGAGATGCTTCATTTTAGTAACCCTGCGTTTGCTCTAGAATCAGAAGTGATGTGTGAAAAAATCTCATTTTGTTGCTGTTGTTAGAATTGTAGGCCAATTTGGAGTCTTTTGCCCTGTTCTGTAGAATTTTTATATCTACACAGGGAAAGCTGCTCGCGGGACAAGAAACTATAACATTAGAACTGTGTTTAAAGCAATTGTCTGTGCATATTAAATAGAAAATTTAACAATAATGCAATAAAATTTTGTGTGTGCGAAAAGAGCACGCGTGTGTAAAGTTCACAATAATGAGTCTGTAACCCTGATTTTTTTTGCAGGCATGAGTACATTTTATATGGGCTTGCTTATTCTGTGTTAACGAGGGTTTTTGCGATGTTAACGCGAGGTTTTTATGGTGGTTTTTTAAAATTTTATGAGTTGGCACAAAGATTGCTCTAATCATTATATCGTTCTTTGATAACAATGGGTTTAATTATAGACTGGCCACCGCTTATGCGGTTGTCGAAGCATTTTCAGCTTTTTTTCGAAATTGTACTTTCATACCAGGTTTTCTGTAATTAAGCCTTTGTATTTACGCTTAGTCGCGTCCCCGCGCGACTTCACGTATCCTCTCAAAAGATCCTCTCACTTTGCCCCTGGCTTTTTGTCCAGGGGCCCTTTTTTTTAGGAAATTTGGAGCTTTGTCGTGACTGCTCACTGCGGCTGGTTTTGTAGTATATAAAATTGGGCAGGGCTATCACGCT
>SABV01000559.1 GCA_009928855.1 Erysipelotrichia bacterium
ATACTTGGCAAAAGGCTGACTGATTCATCTAAGGGGCAATACGCTTTTGCAATGATGAACACCCTGTGGTGGAACCTGCCGTTTTTAAACAGTTACGGCGCCAGAGTTATTTCTGAAGACGGAAAAACCTGCGTAATCAATTCAGAAGCGGCTGTTAAAGCTATCGAAATGATGGCGAGCCTGTTCACAACTCACAAAATCGAAGCCGGCGCGTGGCGCCCGGGTGCCATTTCCCCAGAACAGGGCTTTGTGAATGGCAAATATGCCATGGTTTTTATGGGCCCCTGGAACCTCGCCAAATTCAAAAACGCCAAGATGGACTTCGGCGTTGGTTTGATACCTGGCGGTAGTGCCGGCACGTCAACCAATGTTGGCGGTACTGACGTGGTAGTCTGCAAGTCATCGAAGCATGCAGAAGCTTCGTATAATTTTCTTACCTTCTTTACCAATGCCGAAAATCAGGTGCGCTGGTGTTCTGAGCTGAATCAGCTGCCGATCAATCTTGGTGCTTACGAACTCGTGAAGTTTGAAGATGAACATTTGATGGTTTTTATGGAGCAGATGAAACATGCCGGCTCTAACCCTGTTGTTAAAGACTTTGGTATGCTCGAAGATCTCGTGAACCCTGAGGTTGAAGCGGTTCTCTCTGGTCAAAAAACCGCGCGAGATGCGCTCACATCAGCTCAAAAGAAAATTCAGGAACGATTGCTCGACTCATAATGCAGGCGCTCTTGAAATATTGCGCTGAAAAATTATATTAGAAGTGAGTACACAGAAAAATTAGAGTGAGAGGGGGCAGGCTATGAAAGCCGGAATCTGTTTCACAGGGACTGGTCCTATTTTGCTTTTAACTACTTACACTTCGTTTGTTGACGCTGAGTTGCTTAAAAAATTCGAATCGAAGGGCATCAAGAAGTTTATTCTTTACGAAGTGCCGGTTGAGAAGGTTAAAGCAAAATATGGCATGCACTATGATATTGTTCTGGGTGACCTCAAACAGGAGAGCGACCTGAGAGTGCTTGACTATGACGGCCACCACGTGTTTTACCTGTTTCCGCTTAAAGAACTGGGCGAACCTGTTATTTACGATGGTGTTGCGTAAGAGTTTTGAGCCTGTAAAAAAAGCCCGGGCATACGCGCCGGGCTTTTTTTATTACGAATCAGAACTGATTATTTGATTTCTCTGGTGAATCCTTCGCCAAGGGTGAACGAAAACATGCGGTTGCCTTCAACCGGGCGCAGGCTGTAAAAAATTACGTCGAGTTTCGGGTCGACAAGCTTTCCGTCTACAAGGTGTTTTTTGTAATCTTTGGGTTTGGAAGTCTTGAGATACTCCCACATGTTGTTCTCGGTTTTGCCTTTGATAAGTTCAATGGCTTTGCGAACATTAGGAAAGCTTTTGTCGATAATTGTTACGTTGCCCGGGATCGCTTCTCTTGAGCTTATATAGCTTGAATAAGTCAGTCTTACAACGACGTCTTTAACGATGTCGCCATCATAGGGGCCTGAAGTCAGAAAAGCTGATACATCTTTTTCGTAGCCGGCGAAGACCAGAGAAATGGTGTGTTTTTTGAAAAAAAGCAGCCCCGAAGACTCTTTAAGTTTAAACAGCACTTCTCCGTTTTTCCATTCAGAAACCAGGCGTTCGATAGTAACAGCCTCGCGGTCGAGCTGGGCTTCATTTTTGCCTTTCAAGACAACGTAACCATATGTTGAAGCTGATGCCATTACGGCAAAAGCGAGAAAAAACACTACAAAAACTGCCAACATTGCAAAACGTTTTTTCATTATCTACCTCCAAGAGTATTCGTTAATCGTACTGATGATCGACGAATCTGTCAACCTGCCGACTGG
>SABV01000126.1 GCA_009928855.1 Erysipelotrichia bacterium
ATACTGGGAAAGCATCTCAGACACCGATGAGGTAACTCTGGATGAAGCGGTTGAGTTATCGATAGGCACACTGCCAAAACAGATTTTTTTCTGGCCTGACGGTCAAATTCATACCAGTCCTATTTTTGACCCAACCAGTTATACTGGTCCTTTTGGCGAACATTTTGTGACTTTTACTTACGGCAGTTCGGCAATTCGCGTCAATCTCAATGCGATTGGTATTCTCAGTTCAGAGGCCTATGCTGTCGATCTTGACGCTGCAGAGCTTGACGAAGAAACCTTATGGAAAAATCAATGAACAAAAAACGGGCATTCTCGCTGGTAGAAATACTTGTATCGACCATTGTCATGACCATGATGATGGTTGCAGTCATAGCCTACATTCAGTATGGCGCCAAAATATGGGAACGTGGGCACAACAGCATTTCGATCGAAAATTACAAGCGCATGTCGATCGAACTCATAAAAAAAGAGCTGATGAGAACCGATCAGATAAAACGCCCTGAAATTGCTTTGCCATCGACCGACCTGGCTTACACCCTGCCCGGAGACACATCTAAATACCGCATTACTGCCAGCAGAACAACCCTGATCAGAACAAAAAACAATCTTCTAGACATGCACATTGCCCGAAATGTTGCCTCATTCAGCGCTACCCGTATCTCGACATGGTCAGTAGAAATCAACCTGCAATTTGCGACCGAGCCCGACGAAGATGGCAATGCCGAAATAATCAGCAGTGACAAAGTCGTCTTCATGGCGCCTGGCGCTGGTGGCTGAGGAGTCAGTTATGATACACGCAAACAAAACCGGTATGGCCGGCACAGTAATGATATTGCTCATTTTTGGCCTGCTGATGTCTATTTCGACGGCATACATAAAAATGGTGCAAACCGAAACCGAAATGCAGGGTATGCTAGATCACTCTGACCGGGCCCTTGACGCAGCATTCTCTGGTCTGAGTTATGCTATGGCTGTTGCCCAGACAAAAAAAGAAATGTTTGACGATACCACTTCTGCGATAAGTCAACGCTACTATTTTGTCAGCTCATACTCCAAATGGTCAACAATACATACTTCTTACAGCGACACATACATCACCAACCTGATTGCTAAAATACCCTCAGACTGGCTTTTTCTCGATGAAGAACTTGCGCTTTACAGCACAGCAAACAACCCCCCATACCAGTTCAGGGTTACAAGCTACCCGGGTGTTACGGGGGCAACTCCTGACCCTTCAATTTATCTGATCAAGGCTCAGGGCAAGTATATCGTTTATGCCGATGATCAGATAACAGTAGACAAAAGTTTTACAGCACAGGTAATTGGCGAATGCTCAATAGACTTTAAACGACAGATCGTCAGACTCAAACGCTATCGATATATGCGGTATGAGTCTGACGATGCTGAATTTTTTAAAGCGCGAGCTTATTAACTCTTAATTTTTCATGCTGTGAATCGGTGCCGGCATGCGACCACCACGACGCACAAACACAGATGGCGAGTGCTTGCCAACTTCGAGTACCGGCCCTTTGCCGAGCAATCCGCCAAAATCGACTACGTCGCCCGCTTCCATACCGGGCACCGGAATCAGACGACAAGCGGTGGTTTTATTATTGACCATACCAATTGCCGCTTCATCAGCAATGATGCCGGCAATAACGTCAACTGACGTGTCGCCTGGAATAGTGACCATATCGAGACCAACCGAGCACACACAGGTCATGGCTTCAAGCTTTTGAATATTCAGCGCTCCGGCTTCTACGGCACGGCACATACCCGCATCTTCAGTCAGGGGTATAAAAGCTCCAGAGAGACCGCCGGCATAAGTTGCAGCCATAACACCGCCTTTTTTGACGGCATCATTGAGCATGGCAAGCGCAGCGGTTGTACCGTGACAGCCAGTGCGCTCAAGCCCCATCAGCTCAAGAATATCAGAAATAGAATCGCCCTCTGCCGGTGTCGGCGCAAGCGAAAGATCTATAATACCAAATGGAATACCGAGCATACGAGAGGCTTCGCGGCCAACCAGTTCACCGGTTCTGGTGATTTTAAAACTGACCTTTTTAATAAGCTCAGACAACTCGCCAAAAGAGAGATGGGCAGAATTTTCGAGTGCTGCTCTAACAACACCAGGCCCCGAGATTCCGACATTCAGAATGGCTTCGGCCTCACCAACCCCATGAAAAGCACCGGCAATAAATGGGTTGTCTTCAACAGCATTGCAAAACACAACCAGTTTGGCACAGGCAAGACCGTTCTTGTCACGTGATCGCTCGGCCGCTTCTTTGATGATTTCGGCCATTCGATAAACACCGTCCATATTGATGCCAACCTTAGAGCAGCCAACATTAACGCTTGAACAGACACGGTCTGTCACACAAAGGGCATCAGCAATCGAGTTGAGAAGAATCTGGTCGCCTCGCGAAATGCCCTTGTGTATAAGGGCGCTGAAACCGGCGACATAATCAATACCAAGTTCTTTGGCTGCACGGTCAAGGGCTTCAGCAATGGGCACAGCAGTAGGTTCAGTAAAAGCAGCGGCCAGAAGCGAAACCGGCGTCACCGAAATACGTTTGTTAACAATCGGAATACCGTATTTTTTTTCGATTTTACGGGCGGTTGGCACCAGATCATGGGCCACCCGCATGACTTTATCGTAAACTTTTGCGGCACATTTGTGAACATCAGAATCAGCGCAGCTGAGAATGTTGATGCCGCAGGTTATGGTTCGAATATCGAAGGTTTCAACGCCAACAGCACTGATGGTTTCGATGACTTCCTCAAGAGAAAAAAGCATTTGTTGCCTCCATCACAGCCGGTGCTGGTAACGAAATACGTCTTCGTGCTGAATAAAAATCTTGACGCGCAGTTTCTCTGAAACAGCCTGCATGCGAGTCTGAAAATCTTCAAAACTGCAGTTAGCCGAAGAAAAATCTGTCATCATCATCAGAGCAAACAAATCCTGCATTATTTTCTGGCTTACGTCTTCGACATTGACGTTTGAATCGGCAATAGCGCCGGTGATACCAGCCAGAATGCCGGGTTTATTGGCACCAAGTACTGTAATTACAACCTGTTCTTTTTTTTTATTCACGGAGTAAACCTCCCCTTGTGGGTACGATTATATGTCGGCACTATACCAGATAAAGCCTTATTCAGTAAAGAAGAGTATTTTTTGTTACAATGAATATAGAGTAAAACACATGGAGGAAGGTTATATGAACAGGCGGGAGAAACCAAAAAAACGCATCAAAGGCGTGGTAGACAGGGTTACTGGCGGCATAGTCGTGGTGCTGGTCAGGCATCCGCAAGACCCTGATTCAATGATGGAAGTTTATGTTCCGATTGAAAAGTTTAAAAATAACATTCCTGAAGAGGGCGACCAGGTATCTGTGCTGATAGAAGAATGATCGCTTAAAAAGCGACTCTGCTCTGATAAAACATGTTTGCATAATAGTTTTTGCCGAGAAGCTATAAGATAATTTGCCATAAAAAAACCCCCGTTTAACCGGGGGTTTTTATTGATCGAACAGATTAGAATCGGTTTTCCTTCTTGAAGACTTTTCAATGTGCGGTTAATCAATTACGTCACCGTTATTGATTTCCCCTTCGTGTCGTTACATATTCTTTAGAGTTTTAACGTGGACTGCACTATGACGCGCATCGGTTACGTCAAGCCTCAGGCGTTCATCGCCTTCGAGGCCTTCGATACAACCACCAGACTTTGAAGTTAATCAGGTCTTTCTATCCTCTTGTGAACTTCTGCCGACTTCAAGGTTCAACACACATTCTCATTGGTTGGATAACACCAACGCCTTCTTAGGTTTTTTCCCTCTTAGCGCCGTGACTACGGGACGTGACAAGCAGGATTCCAGCCCTGCCGCATTCCGCTCTCAGGTTTTCTCAACCTCTCAGCAGAACTTGCGTCCTTTGTAGCTTGCGGGTTTGTTCCACCCCGCTGGCACTCCCAGGGTTATGATCTACAGAGCTTTACCCTGACCCGATCAACAACTGTTTCCAGCTGTTATGCTCCTGCGTCGTTACTGTCTCTACATGGTTTTCTTCCAGAAATCACTGGCAGTTCCCACTGCCTGGCCGCCGAACTTACGTTCAACCCGACCCTGGCTCTTTCTGGCCCTGTTCTGCAAGCAGCCAGTTTCCATCTTGAGATTCAGCCAGACCTTGAAGCTTTGCTCCCGGTTCAGAGTGTCTCCTACGGCATCAGGTTTCACCCCTTTGTCGCGATTACAGCTCTCCTGACCTTTTGTCCTTCGGGGTATCAGGCTTCACCGCCCTGGATGTTATCCTTCCTCTTTCAGGGTTTGAGACCCTCATAGAGTTTTTCTGCGGTTGAAGTTGGATTCTCTGTCGATGCAGAGACCTCCCCCCATGGAATTTATGCCTTTTGACACCTACTTCATCTTCGATTTCACGTTATTCGAGATTATTGATTCTCTTCTAGGTCGTTTTGCCTGTCACCAGACATCAGCACCCATCTTTGAATAACTGCCTGAAACCTGCCGGAGCTTTGAAGCAACTGCCTTGCGGCTACCGATTCTATTTTCAATGATCTGTTCGTTCAACAAACTCAGTCTAGTTTGTTTGTTGTTGTTTGTCAACATTTATTTTTTTTAAAAAGTTACAACCATTTTAGCGTTCACAACAGTGGCATCATAACCTTCACCAACAGTGCTTCTAGACGAATGTACTCTTTTAATTTCACCATCTATCATAGTATCTGTACCTATAAACTGCGAAAAATTCACTCCGCCTTCATAGTGATTACTGCTGATTCTGGCGCTCACATCTTTATGATTCGCAAAAAAACGATATCTTTGACTACGCGAACTCGGGGTAAGAACAACCGCAAGACGCTTTTCAAACTCGCGCGCCGGTTCTTTTGAATAAATATCGTTGTGCTGCAGAGCGAATTCCATACTCGTTCTACGGCTAAAAGTTCTTTGCAGACCCATTATTCTGCTTTTGGTAAAAATATCGTTCTCATCGATATAAATATCATTTTCGAGTTTTTCTTCATAAGTGGCATCGAGAATATAACCGGCATAAAACTCGTGGCGCAGCTGTAGCGACTTGATATTATCGCGCAATTCAGTCTGAGGTTCGTGATTGCGGTTAAAGCCTTCCTCATATTCGGTGGTGAGCATTATTTTTTCGAAAGGCGTATACCTCAGCTCGTAAGTGCGGCGATCGTTACTTGAAACCTTGATATCGGTCTTCTGATCTTGCAAATCTCGACGGCGCCAGTCAAAATAGGCTTGTAAATAACGATTAACACGATAATCAGTTATAAAATTAGCGGTAGTTTTCTGCACAGGATTTTCGAAGCGGTTGAGAATTTCGGCTTCTTCCTGGGCTGAGTTTGGCAAGCTTGCAGGTACGACATATTTTACCGGGTCAAGGTCTGGATCACGAATGATCTTAGAAGTATTCTCTATTTTATATTTGAACTGGGTGCGCAGGTCTCTGTTCGGCTCATAGCGGATCTGTGAATCAGCAATCTCGGTATCTGCTCTTGAATTGGCAAAATAATCATCTTCGCGCCGCCATTGAAAAAGCCCACGCGCGTTGAATACGCGATTTGGCTCGTAGCTGAGATCAAGGTTCCAGTTACGCGTTTCAGAACGCAGATCATCGGGCGAAAGCTCGTCTTCAACCGTTACTCTTGAAAGTCCGGTGTTCCAGGAAAAAGTTTCGTCTGCCTTGGCGCCCATATTGAAATTCATCTCGACAACCTCAGAATCGGAAGCGAGATTGATCCCATCTTCGTAACCGGTTCTGTTTACTTTAGCCTGGGTAGTTAATTTGCCAAACTTTTTGTCCCAGACGGCTGCAGAGGTATCGCGTGTAATATCAGATCTTTTAGAAACGCCGACCTCACGATCAGCCTGACGGCCGCCACGGACTTCAAAACGGCTGCCTGCCTGAGAAGTCCAGACGAATCCGGTATTGGCCTCGGCAAAATCAACGGCTGACAGAGCAGGATCATCTGCAAGGTTAGTCTCTGATTTTTCGCCATCAGCGAAAGCGGTCAACGCATCGGTAAACCTGTAATTTAACTTTGCCCGACCACTCATAATATCATTAACCAGACCGCGTTCGCCTAGTTCCAAAACGCCGCCCTCGCGCCCGACAGATTTAAACTTACTGTCGATACGCCGATACGAAACTTCAGCGTCAGTCTTGTCAGTATGACCTGTCAGAGCCAGTTTTGTAGCATGACCCGTAAGACTTTTATCCTGCTCAGATTCATTAGAATTGCGATTAGGGTCAAGTATCGACATCGCGGTTTCGGCTTTAACAGAAACGTCAGGAGTAAGCATCCAGTCTACATCTGCCGACACCAAGTCGTGCTGCATCGGCGCCGCCGTGTCTGAAGCGTTGGCCCCGGCTTTGGCAGTAGTGCTGTCAACTTCGCGCAACCATGTCAGACCGGCGATGCGACCTTCGTCCAGCTTAAATATCTGGCGGGTTCCGAAAAGATTGCGTGAAAAGGCGAGACTGCTGTCTGAGACTTCGTATTCAACCACTATCCAGCGTGTTATTTCGAGGGGCAGCAGATGCGGCATAAGCTTGACTATGCCTTCTTCATAATCAATCAGGTAATCGCTGCCACGACTGAGTTGCCTGCCGTCGATAGTCACTTTTTCAGAGTCCTGCACGATCGGGCTTGCCTGCATTCTGAATTCTTGCTGGTTACCGGCGCCTCTGAACTGTTCGCGACGAGCCTGGCCCTTAGACTGTGAAAACAGAAAAATAGATCTGACGCGGTCATGAAAGTTACCCTGCGCCATGATACCGCGCACTTCTTTGCGAAAAAGCGCAAATTCAGTGCCTTCAAGAGCCAGGGGAAAATCGCCCATGACAAACTGCCATTTTGGCCCGTTGATATTAACGGTAAAGCGGCGATCTTCGTCTTCTTTGTCGTCAAGCACGGCATGTACTTTTGAATTTTCGGTAATATCGCCGTCTATTTCGAGATGCAGGCTCTGATCAAGCTTAAAACCGGGCATAGAGTCATAGTTTTCACTCGAAAAATGCCCGATATCGCCCGAAATATCAGCCTGTTTCATTTCGAAGCTTTTAGTACCAGAAATATTGATATTGCGCCTGCTTACTTCTTGATCTGCTTCATCCCAGAAATCTCTGGCATATTTAATTATCTGTGCTGGCGGAGTCTTGATGCGTTGAGGTTCGTTCAAAACCAGGGGTTTGATGTGCTGATCTTCTAAAGCAACACAGTCAGCTGTAATTTTGTCGGCAATATTCTTCGGCTTGTCGCATTCTACCGCAAGTGAGTCCGCACAAAGCGCTTTGTCAACTGCAGCGACAATTACAGGCGCAGCAGAAGCAACCGCAGATTTTATTGCCTTCGGGCCCGAAAGTGCAGGCGGCATTGTAGCCGGCTTTTTAAGTGCAACTTCAGAAAGCTGAATTTCTTGTGAGTTCACCGGAATTGGCATAAGAATATTCATTATCATGCATAACAGCAAAACGCGCATTACAACAATGCGCCATAGGGAAGATGCTGTTGTGAATTGTTTCATCTGCCTCGTGGGTGAGCCTTTCGGTGAATGTTTTTTAAATCTTTGCTGGTAAGATGCGTGTAAATCTGTGTAGTCGAAACATCTACATGGCCGAGCATTTCTTGTACGGCCAGAATACTGGCGCCGCCCTCAAGCATATGAGTGGCACACGAATGTCTGAAAACATGCGGCGAAACATCACGGGTAATAGCAGCCATCAGCGCATATTTCCGAATAATTTTCCAGAGGCCCATGCGTGACATTGACTTACCATAGGGGTTAAGAAACAATGTGCGCTCAGTGATATCTTTTATGAGCTGCGGTCGACCTTTGATAATATAATCGTTGACCGCATTTATGGCGAACATGCCCACCGGCACGATGCGTTCACGACCACCTTTGCCGATAACAGTCAAAAACTCTGCAGCAGCATTGAGACTGCCCAATTTAAGATCTATTAATTCAGATTCGCGAATGCCTGTAGCATAAAGCATTTCGAGAATAGCACGGTCACGCAGACCAAAAGGCGAAGACAAATCAGGCTGCTGCAAAATCCTTTCGATTTCCTGCTGACTGAGCACTTTAGGAAGAGCACGACCAATACGGGGTCTTTCGAGCAACATGGTCGGGTCATGCTCTATGTGACCTTCACGCAACAGAAAACGATAAAAACCTTTGAGAGCAGAAGACTTTCGGGCCATAGAACGGGGAGAAAGACCCCGATCATGCATGTGCACCAAAAAAAGACTGAGCAGACTATCGATAGATGAGCTGGTTACCGCGCGCTCACGCTCGTCGGTAAAATTTAGCCAGTCCTGAAGATCGCGGCGATATGCTTCCAGAGATTTAGGCCTTAGGCCTTTTTCGATGGAAAGATAGTTCAGAAACTGCTCGAGCAGATCTGCTGACATGCTTGCTCCTGTTAATTCCGAAAATCTTATCTTCTCAATTTATCGGAATTCCGGGAACAATTATTGAGTAAAATCGGCAAACTGCCGACAAACAATCAATTTTCAGTCATTTTTACGACTGATCACCGCTGCAATGCCTTCTGCGTGAATGCTGCTTTCGAGTTCTTTAACCAGAGGGCAGTCTGCATTGATCACGCCGTTGACAACCGGTTGATATTCTTTGCCTTCATGCTTAACGGTAATAGTCAGATTCGTATCACACGGCAAGGGCTTGATACTATCAAGATCGAGCCTGAAAGGAACAATCAGCTCGTTACGGCGTGCAATGAGCTTTTCGATGGCAACGCGCTGCACAAAAACCGGCCAACCACTGTCAGCAAAACATCTTTCAAGATCGTTGCGGGATAATCTGGCGATACGCAGAGCCATCCAGCGGGCATCTGCCCATGAGCAGGCTTTCCATGATTCAGGCACATAAAGAGGTTTCATCGAAAAACCAATTCCACTGATCAGATTTTTTACAAAAGAACTTTCAAAAGAATTGATTTCGCCTGAGGGTTTGAAAGCGCCGAGTGAGCAGCCCAGATCGCTCTGAAACTCAATCATTTTGTCAAATTTTTGGGTCTTCGGGTTAAACATAAGCGCTGCCCTGGAATTATCGTCTTTCATGTCTTTATTCTTGATCCAGGTGTTGAAAATTAGTGAAGAACGGGTTACACGATCTTCGACGGCACCAACATTGCTTAATGACGCGCCGCCAAAACGTTTAACCGCCGGGTTAAAAAATGAAAGCTGGCATTCTTTAAACAACACGTAGGGAGCACCAAGATATTTTTTATCAATTGATTCACGCTCAAGCATTGCCTCATCAACGATGCCATGGCCGATAATTTGACCATTACTGTCTTTAAGCAGGTCTTTAGTCGGCAACAGATAACGTTCGGCGTGAAACTGAAATTTTGACTTCAGCAGATCAGCAGCAAGCTGTGCAAATGAACTGACAGCGCCCTCTTTATCTTTTTCAGGCCGGTCGAGAACCAGAATAGTTTCGCCCGGGCCTGAGTAGAACTTCGGATCAGCGTAAGAAGCACCGAGATCAATGGCAAGACGTGTCATGGCCACGTCTGTATGCACTTCATCGCCCCATTTTAATCCCCAGCTGATACCAAAACGGTCTTTAACACGAATTTTTGGCGAAGTAGCATCTTCTTTGAGCTCATCATAAAAAACTACTCGACGGGCATAATTAAAGTTAAAACGGGCAAATTTGGGGTCAAACG
>SABV01000127.1 GCA_009928855.1 Erysipelotrichia bacterium
CAGTGAACAAAAAGGAATTTGCTGGCAATTTAAAACGGAAGACGCCAGAATAAAGTTGAGAAATGTTTATCCACATATTCAAATGTGACAAAGGACTAGCCCCATAATTAGTGCCCACCCGACAGTGGCCAGGGCCAAACCGATCCCAGACCAGAAAACGGGGTGGGTAACCACCAGGCCAGCGAGCAGAATGCCTCCGAGACAGCCCAGGCTAACAGCTACAAGGCGGGCAGGCCAGCCATCTTCTACCCTGGCCACTCGGTGTTGCAACATGGTATCCAAAGCAGTGGCCAGAATTCTTGGGCCAGCCATCGTTCCCCTGGAAGTCAGATGATAATCCTGCAAAACTGGGGCAGTAGCGCCAACCACTACGATTTTATTTTTTAACAATGCAGGGCTTACCGCTCCCCGTAAAAGATCTACAGCTTTAACGCTCGGAATGTCACCCCCGCGTGTGGCAAACGCCAAAAAGCAACTGGTTTGCCCGACTTCATTGAAAGGTGGCAGGTGACAGGTTTTTCCTGACAAACCTTGAAATACTTGAAGAGCGCAACTATCAGCTCCGAGATTTTCGTCACGGATAATAAATCGACGAAATACCCCATCGTCATCGACGACACAACAGGCAAATCCCTCAAACGAGGCTACTTTTCGGAACAAAGGGACGTTGCGGAACAGGCGCTTTTGTAATCCTTCTATTGTCTGGTAGCTATTGATCGTTGATACCAGCGCAACTAGCCCTGCCTTTCGAAAAGCCTCTGCCAATCTTTGATCACCAGGGCTGCCGTTTTCCTGCTCCAGGTGATCAAGGGCAAAGTCCCAGATCAGAATCCGGGGCTGCCCTTTGGCTATGACTTCGACAAGTTGTGCAAAACGTTCTCGCGGCCATGGCCATCGCTCCTTTGCGTGAGCCAGTGTATCAGTATCGATGCCGATAAGAAACATATCTGGATGATGCGCCCGAAAAGGACGCAGCAGGTTTTGAAACAAGTCGAGAATCTGGTAATCAAGAGCATTGGTTGAGGATGGCAAGAAAGTGACTATAAGGATGCTCATCAGAAGACTTCCGATTACCCAATAACAGGTTCGACGCTTAACAGCAGCTCTCAAACGTCGCCAGGGCACAGAAATCTTCGCCCAAACGCTAAAAAAACTTTGCATGTAACTTCCTGACAAGGGACGCACCCCTTTTGGCGCCCACTCAATCTTTTTATCTATTTAAAGCAGGGGGTAACTAACCTGTCATTTTTTTTCTTCAAGTTTCAGGCGTTTCAGCAAAATGCCGGTTTTGTTGCCAGCGGCTGCCTGAGCATAAATGATAGAGCCATCAGGAGCAAGTCGGCAAAAACGCTGCATCTCAAGGCCAGCAGGGCCATTTATTCTGCTTGAGGAAACAACCTGACCACGACGAACGGCATAAATTGTGAATTCTGAATCAAGTTCACCACTCGCAGTCATAACTACAAAGTTATGCCGACCGTCTTTGTCTATGCCAAGAAAATCAACAGACATCACCTGGCGCGGAGCTTCGGATACCGGGGCAATCCAGAACAGTCGGCCGTCTTCTTTCTGGACACGCCAGGCCAGCATTCTGCCGTTTTCGTTGCGGGGCGGGTAAATTAATAGAGCTTTGCCGTTTTCATCGGCTTCAATCGAAGCAAATTCCGGGAGACGATTCAACGGTTGCTCATTCTGCAGGTTGAAAACAAGACCATCAGCATCGCGAACCCGCCAGCCTGAACTGTCGTGACTGATGTTCATCAGATGAAGAGATGCGGCCTCCTGGTCAGAAGCGCGAATGATACCAAAATTTAGCGGTTTTTTCAGGTCAAGGGTAAAAATCACCGGAAACGGAAACCCGCAGAATGCAACGGTATTGCCATCAACGGCTAAGTCGCAAAACCGGTCTGTTGCTTTTGCCTCATGAATGCGTGGCAGTGAAATTGTCGTCTGATCGCCACCCGGCTTTACACAGACAATCTGGTGTTTATCTGTAAGCAGATAAACCGAACCATCGGCCGAACCGGCCATCGACATGAATCGCCCAGGTATGAAGGTGCCTGTGTCAGCTGTACTGGCCGAAGTGTTGACGGCGAATGCGGCAGGAACCGTTAAAACAATGCTTAGTATCAGGCCTATCAGTTTAATCATTTTAATCTCCGGGCTTATTGAAGTGTCATGGCTGCATGATAGCAGCCACCGCCGTTCCACCATGCCGAAAAGGAATCATAGGATTTAACCTGAACCACATCCCATTTGGCTGGGTCATTGTAATAGATATTGCCGCTGTCGTCTATGCCGGTTATGACTACGTAATGGTTATAGACGTTGGCAATTACAGGTTTTCCTGCCTTAATCTGCTCTTTAACCCACGAAAGACCAACGCTGTAGTCCCATTTGGCATTAGGGAAACCATTCTGCTGGGCACCCTTGGCTAACCCGGCGTGGCTAGTGCCTGCCGCGCCCGTTGTTCCGCAGGTATACCACAAATTGGCGGCCAGCGAACCGGCATTGCCCTTTCCATAGTATGCCAAGGCCATTCCCAGCGAAGTTGGGCCGCAGGCTGACCACGGAACGGGGCAGTTGACTGCACCCTGGCACTGTTGGGGAACATTCAGGACCACTTTACCATTGGCCCCGCTCTGAACGCCTGAGATACTGGCGGTGGTTTGTGAAGACGAGGTCGTCTGAGTGCTGGCACCTGATTTGGTAATGTAGTCAGAATGGCAGTAGACAATCTGGCCGTTCAGGCTGATTTTGTACCAGTCACCCTCCTGACCGACGATTGTAACCTTGTCGCCTTCATAGAAGCTGCCAATTACAGCTCCCCAGGGTGATGTTCTAATGTTGAGGGACGGACTGACATGGACAATGCCGGTGGTAATCTGTGAGTTGGCAGCAGCGGATGAAGCGCCGTCAATTACCACGTAGTCGGAGTGTACAAAGGCTTGACCACTTCCGTAATTGATTTGATACCAGTCACCTTCCTGGTTGACGATTGTAACCTTGTTGCCATTATATAGAGCTCCGATAATTGTACCCCAGACCCCGGCGCGCACGTTGAGGGAAGGTGAGACAACTACGGTCCCGGTCATTGAGCCTTTACCGGTTCTCGTATCTGACCCCTGACTGGATGAGTTGCTGTCAGCAGAAATTTTGACCAGATTTTCACCGAAAACATCAGCTGCCGATTGCGCTAATAAAGGCTGAAAAGGTGCCGTTAGACTGAATGCCAGCACCAGAAGCCAGTAAAAGAACCATTTAGGCGACTTCATAACTATTTCTCCTGTGCCTGCAGCTCTGAACAAAGCAGATACCTGACATGCGTGTTTGAGTTCATGTGTTTCCGTTTCCTGAAGATATACCGGTGATTTTCCCAAAAGTTTATGAGAATTTATTTGTTTTTCAAAATGTAGCGGCCATCCCAATTTTGAGCGATGAGATCAGGATTAACTCCTTGCCCACAATTGCTCTACTGAATTCCAGAATTCAGTTTTTGGGCAACAGACGACAAAATGTTACTGGCAGGAACTCTCAAGTGTTTTCGCTAAAAGCAATTCTATTGCACATCGGTTTCTTGCTAAATATTGCCGTCGAAAGTGCCGATAGGGTTACAAGCGCACAGGAGGTCTGGCATGAAAAATCAGAAAAATACAAGCAAATCCAAGGCTCAGTTCGGTCTATTCCTGTTTTTCCTTGGGGGACTGTTTTTGTTGCAGATTGCTTTCGCATTTACCATTCACGGTGATATTGGCCCCCATACCGACCTGGTTCCTGGTATAGAGAAGCCTGCATCGCCTGTGCTGGTCGGCAGAATAGACAGTCTGGTAAGTGAAGCTCGTCTTAAAGCTCCGGTTAAAGTGGCACCAGAAGGTGCTTTTGCGCCGGCCAGCCGAGATTTTGCCCAGAATCACCTGCCCGTTGTAAAAATTGACACCGAAATTTCTGCTGACAATAAAAAAACCACCGTAAAAGATGTCGAAGGCGAACGTTTCGCAGAATACAGAATTCAGTCTGGCGATACGCTCGAAAAAATTTCCCGAAAATTGTTTGGCACCTCGCAGATGGTTAACTCACTGGTAAGACTCAATCGCATCAAAGATGATCGCAGTCTACAGATGGGCGCTGTTCTAAAGGTTCCGCGTAACCGGCTTCTTGAAAGCGTAAAGGCTAACTAAAGAAACTACCTTTGAAATATGGTTTCAAACTACTTTAAACCCCTTAACATTCTCTGCATAATCTGTTACATCATTTTTATGGGTGTTGCTTTTGATTCTGGCATGGTCGATGCTCTGGTTCTTTTCGTTTCAGAGCATGGCGGCAAGCCTGTGTATCTCTCTGGCAAGCTTGAAACCGCAGAAATAACGGGCCCGGATGCTCAGCAGCCGCCCATCGTGGCTATACGTTACCGAACATCTGCCACTGTTGCGACCATCGCCTCCGCAAGCGATGTCGTTGAATCAGCGGCTTCAGCATCGTCAGCCGATACAACAAAATCATCTGCGGTTGTCGAAATGAAAACCATGGCTGCTGCAGCCTCTGTAGACGAAAGCAGTAGTCTCGAAATGGCTTTTAACAGTGCGGCGGCAGAAGTTACCGCAAAGAATGAGCCGAGTGCTGTCGAAACAGTTAAGCCTAAGCTCGACAACAATAAGGCCGCAAAAAATTCTGATTCTGATAACACTGCCTCAGCTCTTTCTTATATCGATGCGATAAGCCGCAATAAATGGGAATTTGCCACGTTGCTTGATCGTTATATCGTTAGATACGATGACGATACCTACATCGTTTTGACGATCAGACCATCGTTGCAGAAGCAGCTTGAAGAAATTATTAATAAATATTCTACCAGAATAGCCGTTGGTATAATTCAAGAACCCTCTACCGGCGAAATTCTCGCAATGGTTTCAAGTCACAGAAATCAGACCCTCGATATCGAATCGGATGAATTCAAAACTGAAAATTGGGCATTAAAGCCAACTTTTCCTGTTGCGTCAATTTATAAGATCATTACCGGAGCTGCAGGTATTGATACCGGCAAGATTTCTGCCGAAAGCAGTTTCATTGCCTGGGGCAAGAGCTATATGAAAGTCTGGAAAGCTTTTGCCAGATCTCATAATGGCGTCTTTGGCCGTATTGCGCGCAAGGTTGGTCGAGATGTCGTGGCGAAATATTCGAATGCCTTTGGTTTTAACAAGCCATTCTTTTTTGACCTGCCGGTTGGCAAGTCTCTAGCCGAGCTTCCGCATGACCAGATCAAAATGGGCCAAGCTGCCGCCGGTCTCAATCGTGATTTTCTGGTCAGTCCTATGCATGTTTCCAGCATAATCTCGACTGTCTTGAATCGTGGCAAAACCATGAAGCCATATCTGGTAGATTACGTGGTCAGAAAAAATAAGGTTGTTTTCAGACGTAAGCCGTTTCAGCTTGCTCAGCCGATAAAAGCTTCAACGGCGAAAGAAATTTACAAGATGATGTATGGCACAACCTCTAATGGTACCGGCAAAAAAGGTTTTGGCGGTTACAAAAGTTGCCCGGATCTTTCTAAGATATGCGGTGGTAAAACCGGCACTCTCACAGGAGCTTCGCCCCATTACCTGTTTACCTGGTTTGGTGGTTTTACAAAAGCGACCGGCCGCGATCTTTGTGTTGTCACTCTGGTTGGCCAGCAGAACCATTCAGGAACCAAGGCCTCATCTATTGCCGGGCAAATATCTTATGAACTCTATATGAAACGCCACGGAAAAAATACAGGCACTGTGGCCAAAGCCCACAGGTCAGGAAAAAAATCGCGTTATTGAATGCGTGCTGGCTCGCTGTTTTATCGATAATAAAAAAAGCACTCCACGGTTGTGCCGAGGAGTGCTTTTTTTATTGATATTATTCTTCTTCTGTTTCAACCGGGGGGTCGACAAACTTTGGCAGAGTTGGTGTCATCTGCGTTTTTGAAGGTTCTGGTTCTTTGAATTCAAATTGGCCAATTACCTTGAACAGGGCGCAGTCTTCGTTGTCTTCGTCCTTGCCGGTCTGGGCTTCAATATCGTCGCCTTTGTTGAAAGCACTTCTGAGTATCTGTTCAGCAAGAGGATTTTCGATATACCGCTGAATGGTTCTGCGCAATGGTCTTGCGCCATATTTCAGGTCGGTGCCTTTGTCTACAAGAAAAGTCTTCATTTCGTCGGTGAATCCAAGGCGCATGCTCAGGCCTGATACGCGGTCGGAGACTTCCTGGAGGAGGATGTTGAGAATCTGAAGGTTGTCGTTTTTATCGAGAGCTCTGAACACGATTACATCGTCAATGCGGTTGAGAAATTCGGGTGGGAATTTCTTTTCGAGGCTTTTTCGCGTGATCTTGATTTTCTTTTCGTGTGAGAGATCGTCGAGTTTTTCGGTGACTTTGGCGGCAGAATCTTCAACCCTGAAACCAGGCTTGCTCTCTTCTGTCGTAATGTCAGATACGCCAACGTTGGTGGTTAGAATAATTACACATTCTCTGAAACTTACTGTTTCACCTTTGCTGTCAGTAAGAATCCCTTCGTCAAGCAATTGCAGAAGCAGATTGTGTACTTTTTCGTGGGCTTTTTCGATTTCGTCGAATACCACGACACCATTTGGCTTGTTTTTTACAGACTCGGTAAGGTAGCCGCCTTCGTTGTGGCCGATATAGCCTGGAGGCGCACCAATGAGTTTTGCGTATTCATGACTCATGGCAAATTCTGAACAGTCGATACGTACCAGATCGTTTTCACTGCCGGTCATGAATTCACAAAGTGCTTTGGCCAGCTCTGTTTTGCCAACGCCTGTTTGACCTACAAAAATAAAGCTGCCAACCGGTCTTTTGGGGTTTTTGAGGCCAACCCTGGCTTTCCTTATGGCTTGCGCTACAGCGGTTACGGCTTCGTCCTGGCCGATGATGCGTTTGCGCAGATGATTCTCGATTTCCATGTATCTCTGCTGAGAACTTTTTGCTTCATCGCTTTCAGAGCCCAGCATAGGTATGGCACCGCCTTTGGCGGTCTGTTCGTCAACCTGTATGGTGACTTCTTTAATATCAAGCGTCGGATTTACTTTGACGCAGAGATTATAAAGCTCCTGCTCGATTATTTCGCCGAGCAGTGGGTATTCATTGTTTCCGAAGACCAGCGGAGCGATCTCATCGAGATAATTTACAACTGAGGCATTGATTATCAGCCGCTTGTAAGACTTTTTGTCGGTTATCTTGATGTTTTTGAAAAGCTGCTGCTTTTGTTCCGGAGTGAATGATCGAATAGCAACAAAGCGGTCTAAAGATTCACAAAACTTCATCTTGATTCCTGGCGTGGAATCCATGAGAACCCTCCTGAGGGCGCGTTTTTCCCATTGACAGGAACTGCACAATAGGGTATACGTATTGTATCACTAACCTTTCTTCAAGGCAATACCTGTAAAATGATAATAAAGTCGAAAGAAGCTGAAGAACTCTTTGACAGAGGAATAAATTATTTCAGAGCCGGTTTTTATTCGTCGGCGCTTTACGAGTTTAATAAAGTAAAAAAGCTCGAGCCCGGTTACCCGAATATTGATTTCGTAATTGAGGCGGCTCTCAAAAAAAACAGCGAGGTTGCGGGGCAGCTTACCAGTTTTATCGAAGAAAACTTCGATGCTGATTTGCAGCAGCTCTCTGACGAACTTACGGTAGAGAACTCCTCTGACCTTGGCCCCGAAGTGCAGGCTTTGCTTAAACGGGGCTGTTTTAATGAAGCGCTCAAAAAACTCAGGCAGGTCGAGTCGGTTATTCCTGATTCGCGACCTCTTTTGCTCCTCCTCGGAAACACCCAACGTCGCCTGGGCATGTATGCCGATGCCGAAAAGACTCTTCAGAGAGCTATGCATGTGTATCCTGAAGACAGCGAAATTTTAAACAATCTCGGTAATGTTCTTCTTTCAATGGGTCTGTTAAAAGACGCCGAAGAAACCTTCAGAATAGCACTGCGAATCTCGCCCGATGATCCGAGAATTCTTAATAATCTGGGCGCTCTCAAAATGCAGGCCAATGATCTTGACGATGCAGAGCATCTTTTTCGAAAAGCTCTGAAGTTCAGGCCTTCCTGGGCGACTCTCAAAAAGAATCTGTTCAATCTGCAGCGCCGTATTAAAGCTCTTGACGAAGAAATCGAAAAACTCAGAAATGAGTTTTTTGTGCATCCATCATATCTTGATATCGGTCTGGCGCTTGGCAAATCGCTTTTTTTCAGAGGCTATTATTCTGAAGCCAGGAGCGTTTTGCGAGGTGTTCTTAAGCAGAACCCCGGTCTTCTGGCTGCGTGGTTTTATCTCGCTTCGTCGCATGAAATAGCCGAAGATGCTGAAAAAGCCCTTGAATGTTATCGCGAAATGGTTGTCAGAAGTGGCAAAGATACCTGTTCTGAATTTTTAAATTTTGAAATTTTGATGAAGCAGGAATTTTTTGACGAGGCTTTGGTAGAGTTAAAAAAAATAGCCGTTCTAGAGCTTGATCTTGCTTCGAGTCGCATAAATTTGGGTGTCAGATACTTTGAAGACTGCCTCTGGGAAGACGCCCTCAGACATTTTGAGGTCGCCGTGCAGATTAACGATACTTACCCCGATGCTGTTTACTGGGTCGGAATGACGCTATTGCAGCTTAAAAAGCTCGCTAAAGCTAAAGACTGTTTTGCGCGTGCTGTCGAACTGAACCCTGATTATGCAGATGCTCATTTTCAACTGGGAATGCTATTGCGTGCAAAGGCAAAGAAAAAGGCCATCGCTCATCTTGAAAAAGCACTTTCGTTGAATCTAAGGCCTTCTTTTGCCAGAATCGCCGAAAAAATTCTTGATGAGCAAAAATAGGCTTTTCGTGGTATAAAAGAAACATGGATCAAGCGACCTTCAAAAATTCATTTCCAGCCTTTCCGGCAGATGCAGAGTCGCTCGCAAAATTATGTCGGCAACTGGTTAACGATGGCCTTGTCAGGCCCCAGCTCTGGGAAGACCTCAGCGCAAAATTTCCTGAGCCTGCGGCTCTTATCGAGGCTGTGGCTGCTCTTGAAAATATTACCCCCGAAATATTGGCCTCTAAAGAGGCAGATATGCTTAATGTGCCCTTTATAAAGCTCGAAGAAATATCGATTTCTCAAGATGCCTTCAAGCTTATTGATATAAAGGTCATCAAAGAGCGCAATATTATTCCGATCAAAATCAATGGCCAGGAACTTATCGTTGGTACAGTTTCTCCGGCACTTTCTGATCTGCTTGTCGAAACCGGGGCTAATCTGGTGCTGCGACCCGCCAAGGTTCTTGCCGATCACCTTGAGAACAAAATAGCCCAGATGTCGGGTGAGTCGACTGTCAAGGGTAAAAAAGGCGCAAAAAAGCGACTGGGCGACATTCTCGTTGAGTCTAAATATTGCTCTGCCGAACAGCTTAATGAAGCGTTACAGGGTGCAAAAAAAGAAAAACTCAGAATGGGTGCTTATCTTGTTAAGCACGGTATTCTCAGCAACAAACAACTTTCGATTGCGCTTTCAAAACAGTTTAATATTCCCTTTATTGATCTTGATGAAAGCCTGGTAGACCCGGTTCTGGCAACTCTGTTGCCCAAAAAACTCTGCCATGAACATATTCTATGCCCGGTTAAACGCGAAAATGGCAAACTGGTGCTGGCAATGACAGATCCGACCGATATTATAACGATTGACCATATCGAAATGATGACGGGAATGCGTATTTCGCCGGTC
>SABV01000128.1 GCA_009928855.1 Erysipelotrichia bacterium
GGGCCAAGAAGGCCAAGAATTTCACCCTTTTCAACTTTCAGGTTTATACCGTTCAAGGCCCTGAAATTGTCGTAAAATTTCGTTACATTCTTCATCTCAATCACAATTTGCGGTCCTCCTTAAAATTTTGGCGGCAAGGATGAATTTGCTATAATAGACCACTCTGCTTCAGCAAGGTTCCAATTTTTTGCAAAAAAATCAAGAATCTGCAGCAAAAACATGAAACTTGAAATTAACAGCCTGTTTTGGGATAATTCAGCTGAAAATAATATTAACAAGGAACACATTATGCCGACTTTGGGAATATCCATGATTGCCCACAATGAAGAAAAACAAATTGCCGGTGCATTGAAATCTTCATTGTTCGCAGATGATATAGTGGTAGTCAATTGCGAGTCAACCGATAAAACAGCAGAAATAATTTCTGGCTTCGCAAAAGCAAGATTATTTGACCGCCCCAACAACCGCAATCTCAACATTAACAAGAGTTTCGGCTTTGAACAGCTTGAAACCGACTGGATATTTTATCTGGATCCTGACGAGATAATTACCCAGGAGCTTGCAGAAGAAATAAAACAGGCTATTTCAAATGATCAATATGTTGCCTATAAGCTTCCACGCAAAAATATATTTTTCGGACGCTGGCTGGCTCACGGCAGTCAATACCCCGATACCCAGCTCAGGCTTTTTAAACGAGGAAAGGCCGGGTTTGCGAACCGGCATGTTCATGAAATGCTTAAGGTTGACGGTGCAATCGGCATGCTGAAAAATGCGTTTGAACATCACCCATACCCTGAACTTGCCGACTATATGCGAAAAATGATGTTCTATACAGGCTTTCAGGCAGAATTCTGGGAGGCTTCAGGGCTCTCATGTTCTTTGTTCAACCATTTCAGGCATATGTTTTTTCGCCCGGCATCGAGATTTTTGCGACGTTATTTTTTAAAGCAGGGCTTCAGAGATGGATGGCAGGGTTTTGTGGCAGCAGCCGGCGATGCTTTTCAGAATATTTTCAGCTATGCACGTTTCATTGAACTGAAAGGCAAAAAAGAATGAAAATTATACAGATTTTGAATTCACCCAACTGGAGCGGCGCGTCAAATTACTGTATTTCGGTTTCGCACGAACTCATCAAAATGGGACACGACGTTTTACTGCTGACCGAGCCAGGCAAGCCTCTTTATCGAGCTCAGCAGCTTGGCATACCTTATGACGACACAATTAGACTCAACCATCGCAACCCTCTGCTTTTCGTGCATGCAATAAAACAGATGAAGCGCATATTTCGCACCTTCAAGCCCGATATTATTTCGTCACATATCAACGAGGGAGCCTGGATGGCGGGGCTTGTCGCCAGAAAAACTGTTCCCGGGGCAGTTGTAGCAAGAATCAGAACAGATATCGACCCGCCCAAGGGTCACTTCATAAACCGCTATGTTCATCATGTCTGGACAGACGAACTGGTTGTCGGCTCTATGCTTCATAAACGGCTATGTCAGCAGATTCTCGATTATTCTGCTGACCGGATCAGTGTTGTTTATGGCGGAGTAGATGCAGAACTTTTTAACCCGGCCAGAGTTTCTGAAAGCAAGTTTCGTCATGAAATATCTGCGGATAAAAACGAAATTTTGATAGGTCTGCTCGCGAGGCTTGACCCTGTTAAAGGTCATGAATATGCTCTCGAAGCCATGGCGCACCTCAAAGAACTGCCGGTAAAATTCAGACTGGTCGCGATGGGATATGAAAATGAACGCACTTTTGCCTGGCTCAAAGATATGGCGGCAAGCCTTGGCATCAGCGACAAGCTTGTCTGCCTGGGTCTGCGCAAAGACCTGCCGGATGTTCTGGCAGCTTTAGATATTGGTCTGGTCACATCTACAGGCTCAGAGGCCAATTCGAGAGCCACGCTTGAGTTTATGGCTTCAGAAAAACCTGTCGTAGGAACATCTGTCGGCGTAATACCAGAGATTATTCAGAACTCCGAACAGGGATTCATAGTTCCACCACGAGATTCGAAGGCTCTTTCGGGTGCTCTTGAAAAATTGCTGGTCAACCCGATACTGCGGCATAAAATGGGAGTTGCCGCCAGACAGCGTGTCATGGACAATTTTTCGATGGAAAAATTTGGGCAGGTTATGGAAAGCGTTTATAAGAAATTTCTCTCACACAAGAGCTCATGCTCCTGAAAATTTCTGGTCTTGACTTAATCTGCAGCTTTAAAATAGAATCCAATACAATTGGTCGGGGTACACACTTGTGAATCTTTTCAGAAACTTCTCTATCCGGGTCAGAATGTTCGTAACTTTCTTCATGGTTACGCTGTTTCCGGTTGTTATTTTTACATACATACAATACGCCAATATTGTTGTCAGCAACTATACCACTGTCTTTATCGCTCTGCTGGCACTCTTCAATGCGCTGGTAACGGCTCTGATAGTTGCAGGTTCGATAACCTCGCCATTGGCAATGGTATTGAGATCACTGCAGGTTTTTCAGACAAGAAAATCGGCAGCTACCGTCTCTGACAGTGGCGATGACGAAGTAGCTGAGATATCTGTTGAATTGAACCGCATTTTTAACGAGTGGAACAAAGAAATAGTTACTCTCGGCAAAAAACAGTTGCACCAGGAAAAAGAAACCGAAAAAAACCAGTTCCAGATAAATGTTGCCGAGAAGCAACTCGACCAGACTCGCTCTCTGCTTAAAGTAGCACAGAACCTGAACACAACTTTCGATTTGCAAAGCAATCTGAAGGCCATTCTAGACGAAGCAGTAACAGCAATGAATGTTCAGTGGGCTTCGATTCTGCTCATTAATCGCGAAAAACATGAAATGACAGTTGCCTGCGTAAGAGGCGTTGAAAAAAGCCTGCTCGACGCCCTTGCCGAAGAAGAATACCCGTCGATAAGACTCAAGCCGCATGAAGGTCTGGCTGGTCAGGTAATTAAGGACGGTTTGCCGCTTATAGCCAACAAAGGGTTTAAAGACCCCCGTTTTAAACAGTTCAGTGAATTCAAGAACCGCGATGAAAAAGTTGCAAGTCTTTTATGCGCGCCAATCATAAGCACTGACGGGAATGTTCTTGGTGTCATGAATCTTATCAACAGGGTTTCGCCGCCGGTTTTTCGCAATGAAGATCTGCCCTACGCCCACGATCTTTGCACTCTGGCTTCGTTGGTCGTAGAAAGAAATCGCATGTATCAAAATTTGTTTCAGGATGAATTAACAGGGCTGGCAGCACACAATGTCTGGAAAGGCTACTTTGCTGAAGAATCTGCGAGGGCGGTCAGATATGCGCAGCTTCTCTGTCTGGTTGTTGTAGAAATAGACAACTTCAAAAAAATTGCCAGCGACACTAATGCAGAATTTGCCTCAGAAATTATTGCGACCTGCGGTAAAATCATGACGAGAGCCCTGCGCGATACAGATACCGCATCTTGTGTTCAGGAAAGATTTTTTCTATTGCTCCCGAACACTGAAGTCTCGGGTGGAGTTTTTCTTACGGGCCGAATAAAAGAAGCTCTCGAAAAAGAAACTTTTGAATTTAATAATCGTAAAATATCTCTTACTTTTTCAGCCGGTATTGCAAGCTATCCGGAAACCGTTACAGATGTAAAAACTCTTATGAAGGCTGCTCTTAACGCTCTCGGCAAAGCCAAAGATGCCGGCGGCAGCAGAGCAGTTATTCATAAATCAGATAAGTAGTTTCTAAAAAATAATTATTGAGGTTGCCATGTCAGACAAAAAATCGTTCTATATAACCACTCCCCTCTACTACGCTAATGACGAGCTTCATATCGGGCACGCCTTTTCGACTCTGGCCGCTGACATAGCGAGCAGATTCCAGCGATCGATGGGTCGTGACGTTCATTTTCTTACCGGCTCTGACGAACATGGGCAGAAAGTTGAACAGGCCGCGAAAGCCAAGGGTCTGACACCATTAGAGCACACAGACAAACTGGTTGAAAAATTCAAATCATTATGGGAACTCCTTGATATTACCTACGATGACTTCATCAGAACTACTGAAGACCGCCACAAAAAAGTGGTTTGTTATGCTCTGAACCAACTATGGGAAAAAGGCGACATTTACGAAGCAGAATACAGTGGCTGGTATTGTACGCCATGTGAGCGCTTCTGGACCGAAAAAGAAGTTCCCGAAAAAGTCTGCCCTGACTGCAAACGCCCGGTTCAGGAGATTTCTGAAAAAAATTATTTTTTCAAGATGTCGTCATACCAGCAGCAACTGATCGATCATATCAACAATCATCCTGGTTTCATCAGACCTGAAAATCGCAAGAACGAAGTGCTGGGCTTTTTGCGCCAGCCGCTCGGTGATCTCTGTATCAGCAGACCAAAATCACGTCTTTCATGGGGTATTGAGCTGCCTTTCGCTCCCGAATATGTGACCTACGTATGGTTCGATGCTCTTACCAACTATATTTCAGCGGTTGGCTACCCATGCGATATGGATAAATTCAACAAGGTATGGCCTGCTTCATGCCATCTGATCGGCAAAGATATTCTGACCACCCACGCTGTTTACTGGAGTACCATGTTGATGGCTCTTGGACTGCAGCTGCCCGAATGCATTTTTGCGCATGGCTGGTGGGTAACTGGCGAGGGAAAAATGTCAAAGTCGGTTGGCAATATCATAAACCCACGCGAACTGGTAGCCAGATACGGTCTGGATCCTTTCAGATTCTATCTTTTCAGGGAAATGGTTTTTGGCATGGACGCAACTTATACTGAAGACAATTTTATCTTGCGCTACAATGCAGATTTGGCTAACGACTACGGCAATCTGTGCCAGCGCACCCTGCCAATGCTTATCAAAAACCGTGAAGGCAAGTTCCACAAAAAAGCACCGTCTTTGCCGCAAAGTCATGAAATAGCAGAGCTTTCGGCCGCAATAAAAAAAGACTACATTGAAGCCATGGAAAATTTTCTGTTTCATGATGCGCTGAAACGCATCTGGGACATGATTCAACGTCTGAATAAGTATGTTGATGAAACGGCCCCCTGGAGGCTTGCGAAAGAGCAGAATTTTGAGCTGCTTGATGAAGTGTTTTATACCATCGGTGAAGGCATCAGGTTTTGCACTCATCTGATCGAACCGTTTATGCCGCATCTTGCGCCAGAATTTCTCAAACAAATTGGCTGCGAACAAGAGAAAGTTTTGATCCCGAATCTCTCATGGGGTCAGCTGGCCGATGGAACGACGTGCACAGAACCTTCGCCAATGTTCCCGAGACTCGAAACCGAGCGCATCCAGAACCTTAAAAAGGGCAACAAACCAGAGGCGAATGTACCGGCTGCAAAAAAAGACAAGTCACAACCAGTGGCCACTGAAAAATCATCAGACGAAGATGGTCTTATAAGTTTTGACGATTTTTTAAAAACCCAGTTGTGTATCGCCAGAATCGAGACTGCCGAAAAAGTTGAAAACGCCGACAAGCTTCTCAAGCTCACAGTAAGTATTGGCGACGAAACGCGCACATTGGTAGCCGGAATTGCCGCGTTCTACAAGCCAGAAGAACTGCCCGGCAAACAGGTCGTCATGGTAAAAAACCTTAAGCCTGCAAAAATCAGAGGAATTTTGTCTCACGGTATGATTCTGGCTGCAGGCACAGAAGACGGTGGTCTGGCACTTGTTACACCTGATAAAATTGCTCAGACAGGCATCAGAGTTAAATAATGCCAGGACTTTTTCTGATAGATGTTCATGCACACCTGCAGGATGAAAAATTCTCAGAGGATCGTGCAGAAACAATAAAACGTGCCGCGCTGGCCGGCGTTAAACGCATAGTAAACGCCGGTACCAGCGTGGAAGACTCAAAGCGGGCGGTCGAAATCGCTGAAGCTTTTCCGGTCTGCCTGGCTCTGGTTGGCATTCATCCGCATGATGCATCAACTTTTAACGAAAGCGCTCTTGCCGCTCTCGAAGATATGGCTTCTCACCCTGGTGTGGTGGGCATAGGCGAAATAGGACTTGATTTTCATTACGATTTTTCGCCACGCGATGTGCAGATTGATGTTTTTAAACGCCTGTGGAAGCTGGCGTCTGATCTTTCTTTGCCAGCTGTCATACATGTCAGAGAAGCATACGATGCCTTTTTTTCGGCAATTTCAGGAAATTTGCGCCCTGACAAAGTCATGCTGCATTGTTTTTCAGGCGATCTTGAAATCGCCAGAACCGCTATCGACATGGGATTTCATTTTTCTATAGGCGGCGCACTGACCTTTCCGAAGTCTGATCTTACCCGCGAAGTTTTCAGCCTGCTGCCGGGTGAGCGCATACATCTTGAAACCGACTGTCCGTATCTTGCTCCACAGCCAAAACGCGGCAAACGCAATGAACCGGCGTATTTGCCGCATACTCTCGAATACCTGGCAAAAATCAGGCATACTTCTTCCTCACTTCTGGCTGAGTCTTTAAAGCAAAATGCCATAAGCTTTTTTGGCAGCAAAGCGGGTTAACCAATATGGAAGCTCAAAAACTTGTTTTCAATAGGACCAATACCAATGAAATCATTCTTGGAAACGATATCGTCAAAGAAATTATCGCACGCATCCTGCGAACGCGTGTAGCAAAACGCTGTGCAATTGTCACGAACGACACCGTAAGCAAATGGTATCTTCAGCCTCTGCTGGCAGAGCTCCGATCAAGAGGGGTGACTGCCTGCGAAATTATTATAGAGGACGGCGAAAAATACAAAAATTTTGAAACGGCCAACTTTATCATGGCGAAACTGTGTGAAGCCGGCATTGACCGGGACTGTCCTCTAATCGCTCTTGGTGGGGGCGTTGTCTGCGACCTGACCGGCTTTGTAGCCTCTATTTATAAACGCGGTTTACCGCTTGTTCTTCTGCCAACCACTCTTCTGGCAATGGTCGATGCATCGATCGGCGGCAAAAACGGTCTGAATCTTGAGCAGGGTAAAAATCTTGTCGGAACTTTTTACCAGCCGATTCTTACGGCTATTGACGTATCTGTTTTGCGAACTCTGCCGCTCAGCCAACTTTCCTATGGTCTTGTCGAAACGGTAAAACACGGCGCGATAGCCGATTCTGCCTACTATCGTTTCATCCTTAAAAATCTTTCAGATATCCGTTCCAGGCAGCTGAATCTTATGCAACGCCTTGTACGCCGTTCGATACATATAAAAAAAACCTATATCGCCGATGATGAACTTGATCAGGGGGCAAGGGCACACCTCAATCTGGGGCACACGTTCGGGCACCCGCTTGAAGCTGCCGGTAATTATGTAAGACTGCATCATGGCGAAGCAGTAGGACTCGGCATGCTGATGGCTCTCAAAGCATCATCTTCCCTTGGCACTCTCGAAGAAGACTACACCGAAAGCTTGCAGAGCATTTTAACAGAGTTTGGCCTGCCTATAAAAATACCGTCAGAACTTGATAAAAAAGAAATACTGCACACACTATCGCAAGACAAGAAAAAAAATCAGGATGGTTACAAATTTATATTGCCCGCCGGACTTGGCAAGACCTTTATTCACAAGGTTGGGCCAGACAAAATATCAGACTTTTTTCTCGCAGCAATGAATATATAAATGTTTTTAAGGAAGGCACCATGAACCCTACCACCACTATTTCTCACCGAATTTCACCCAATGCACAGAAAGTTCTGGCAAAACGTTATCTAACCCGCGGCCCTGACGGAAAACCGACAGAAACAGTGGAAGATCTTTTCAGACGTGTTGCGAAAGCTATCGCGCTGGCCGAAAACAATTATCATAACAGCAAATATAAAGTCGATGAACTCGAAGAAGCTTTCTATAAAATAATGACAGATCTCGATTTTTTGCCGAACAGCCCGACTTTGATGAATGCAGGCAAAGAACTGGGGCAGCTGTCAGCCTGTTTTGTGCTTCCCGTAGAAGATTCAATGGAAGGAATATTCGAGGCCGTAAAGAATGCTGCCCTGATTCATAAATCTGGTGGCGGCACAGGCTTCAGCTTTTCGCGACTGCGCCCGGCAAACGATCTTGTTTCTTCTACGAGCGGTGTCAGTTCAGGGCCTATTTCCTTCATGAAAGTTTTTAATATTGCTACTGAAACAATCAAACAGGGCGGTACCAGGCGTGGTGCCAATATGGGCATTTTAAGAGTAGATCACCCTGATATTCTTGATTTTATCACCTGCAAAGAAAACAATAACGAACTGACAAATTTTAACATTTCAATTGCCATCACCGATCGTTTTATGGAAGCACTGGAGCGCGATGGCGAATACGATCTGATCAACCCGAGAAGCGGCGAAACAGTACACTCTCTAAAAGCCAGCAAAGTTTATCACATGATTGTAGAGCGTGCCTGGCGCAATGGTGAACCGGGAGTTGTCTTTATCGATAGAATAAACAGGCACCAGCCAACTCCTGCTGTTGGAGCAATTGAATCAACCAATCCCTGTGGAGAACAGCCTCTTTTGCCTTATGAATCGTGTAATCTGGGTTCTATCAATCTGGCTCGTTTTGTGGTTGAAAAAGATAAAAAACCAGAGATAAATTTTGACAGGTTGAGAGAAATTGTCGCCCTTTCCGTTCGCTTTCTCGATAATGTAATCGACCAGAATCGTTACCCGATACCAGAAATAGACAGAAACACAAAGGCAAATCGAAAAATCGGCCTCGGAGTCATGGGCTGGGCAGACATGCTGATCAAAATGAACATAGCTTACGATTCAGAAAAGGCTCTTGAACTGGCTGATGCCGTCATGGGCTTCATCAGACGCGAGGCATGGTCAGCATCACAAGAACTGGCAAAAGAACGCGGCGCCTTTCCAAATTTTGAAAGATCAGTTTTTGCCGAGAAAAAAATGTTGCCTCTGCGCAATGCAACGGTAACTACCATTGCACCGACAGGCACCATAAGCCTTATTTCGAGCTGTTCAAGTGGCGTTGAGCCTCTTTTTGCCGTGGCTTACGAAAAACATGTCATGGATAACGAAAAACTCGTAGAGGTACATAGCGACTTTGTAAAAATTGCCAGAGACCGCGGATTTTATTCAGAACAGTTAATGGAAAAAGTAGCGCAGCAGGGCAATCTTAAGGGAATTCCTGAAATACCTGACGACATCGCCCGAGTCTTTACCACCAGCCACCTGATATCGCCAGAATGGCACATAAGGATGCAGGCGGCATTTCAGAAGCACACTGACAATGCAGTCAGCAAGACGGTCAATTTTCCTTTTGAAGCAACCAAAAAAGACGTAGAGACCGTTTTCAGACTTGCCCACACTCTCGGCTGCAAGGGCGTAACGGTGTACCGTGACGGTTCTCGCGACGAACAGGTGTTGAACGTTGCCGGCAGCAAAAAAGGTGCCAAAACAGTTTCTGAGCCATCAAGAGTCACACCAAGATCACGCCCCGAAAGAACAATCGGCGTTACAGAGCGTTTCAAAATCGGGTGCGGCAATCTTTATGTAACCGTGAATAGCGATGACAGGGGAATTTGCGAAGTATTCACCAGCCTTGGCCGCAACGGAGGATGCCCTTCACAGTCAGAAGCAACGGCAAGACTGGTGTCGATGGCTCTTCGCGCCGGCATTGACGTGCAGGAAATAATAGATCAACTAAAGGGTATCAGATGCATGTCAACGCTCAAGAAGGGTGCGATGTCAGGCGGAATAAAAGTGCTTTCATGCCCGGATGCCATAGGAAAGGCAATCGAGCAATATCATCTGAGTGCCAAAGATAATTT
>SABV01000560.1 GCA_009928855.1 Erysipelotrichia bacterium
GCGAGAATGGTAATAACCACAAGCAGTTCAATCAACGTAAAGCCTTTTCTATACATAAAAACTCCCTGACAACAGACGCTCAGCCTGCATCATACAGAATGCAGTTCAGCAGACAAAGCCCTAAAAACACAGGGCCGCAATATTTTTGCAGCCCTGCGCTTACCTGTAAAATTTGTTTTACTGAGGAAGAATTTTAACAGCTTGGTCAGAGATAGTTTTATTTCCGGCCATATCACAAAATGTGGACTCGCCATCTGAAGTAGTCTGAATGGTAATCGTGTCGCTGCCTGGAACAAACTTCTTAGCAGCATCAAGTTCTTTGACAGTCAAAATCATTACCTTGCCATTACTCAAAAGTTTGGTTGCTGCGATATCAAACTGAGCGCCCATGCTCGCAGGATTTGATAAACCAAGAATATTATTTATTGTTCCCGCATCAGTATAGCTGGCTGTATCTGGCTCTGGATTGAGCGTAGCCATGGTATCTGACGCATATAGAGCCCTTGAAAAATACAACTGAACCTGGTCGGGAGTATTCTGAGTATCTACAGCACCCGACTGGTTTTTATCTATCCATTTTACCTGCACCAACGCAAGAGGCGGCTGATACGGAGCAGTAATATTGTCTTCGTCAAATCCTGTTCCGGTTTTTCTGTCTGGGCCACCAGATATTACCAACCCTGACGACGAAGCAATCGCATAAGGTTTTCCCCAAGGGTCAATTGGCGCCTTATTCAGGTAACGACCAGTCAGATCAGAAACATCCGTCTTGGTATAATCGCCTTCACGAGTTTCATAAACAGCAATCGCGCGGGCAATTTCTTCAAGATCTGTCTTGGCCTTGGCAATTCTCGATTCTTCGACATAACTCTGCACATACGGTAACGCAGCACCGGCAAGAACCGCCAGAATGGTTATAACCACAAGCAGTTCGATCAAAGTAAAACCTTTTCTAAGCATAAAAATACTCCCTCCAGCAGTTTGGACTCGCAAAAAAACACAAGCCCTAATCATATCGACAAAATTTCACAAAAAAACAAACAAAACCGGCATTTTTTTAAAAGGCTTTAATACAAACTCACAGTCCCTTGATTATGACTTTGTTACTGCGGCAAGCATTCCCACCATTCTCACCAAGATCTTTAACCTCAGGACCAACACTAAGCTCATCACGCCCCGGAACAAAAACCGGATCGCCATCGATAGTCAATATAACATCTCTTCCATCAGAGCCCTCAGCAATAGCGCTGACAACAGCAGAATTTGAAGCACCAGCAGTACCTATCCAGAAACCATAGTCTGTTACAGTAGACGTAGCAATCTCTCTGGTAAAACGAACTTTTACCTGATCGCCGCTATTCACAAAACCATCATTATCGGCATCCATATAAAATGCCTTAGTAGGAGCCAGCGGCGGTCTGAAATCAACAGCAATGTCATCAATCGACGTTCCGGCAGCACCGGTAATTCCATAAGAGGGTCTCTGAGTTGCTCTGTCAGGACCAAGAGAAAAAACTTCTGAAGTTCCTGTGCCGACGCAATAAGAACTGCCCCAAGGATCCATCATGCTTTTTGCCAGGTAAGGGCCAACAAGATCGGCAGTTACAGTTGCAACAAAAACTTTACCCGTATCCAGTTCATAACGAATCAGAGCATTTCTGATTTCATCTAGATCGGCGCGAACTTTTGCCATACGGGCATCTTCTACATAATCCTGCACAAACGGAACAGCGGCGCCGGCTAGAATAGCAATAATCGTAATAACGATCAGCAATTCAATGAGAGTAAAACCTTTCCTAAGCATATCTATGCCCTCCTGAAAAAATTAGCGGTAATTTTTAG
>SABV01000004.1 GCA_009928855.1 Erysipelotrichia bacterium
TCAACATTTAACGCTGAACCCAGTATTCCAAAAGAGTCCGATCTCTGGGCAACAATGGAAACATCTTTTAAACGCTCTTCGACTCTTAAAGTAGAAGAATCCGGGCAGGTCAATATTGCCAACGAAAACTTTCTCTACATTATCAAACCGCTTAGCAGCATGTTCAGTCAAAGTTTTATCCCATGCCTTCTTACTTCCACGCTTCCGATAGAAGCAAGACTGCGCGATGCCAGCATTGTAGTTGCTGCCCTGGCCTTTACGGCCCTTATCGGAGCCGTTCTTTTAAGTCTTTTCCTTGCTTCCAGTCTTCTGGGGCCAATAAGAAAAATCGATTTCGCTGCTCAACAGATAGGAAAGGGCGATCTGAGCGTAGTGCTTCCAGACATGGGAGCAGACGAACTCGGGCGTTTGAGTCAAACTTTCAACGACATGGTCAAAGGCCTGCGAGAACGGGAAAAAATGCAGGCCTATGTTTCGGACTCGGTTATGGAAGCTATTCAAGGGCAAGCAGATGATTCAATTCATGCCGGGCGAAATCTTGAAGCAACTATTCTTTTTTCAGATATACGCAACTTTACCGGAATGACCGAAGACAACACCCCTGACAAAATTTTTACCATGCTCAATGAGTTTCTGGGGGGTGTAGAGCCGATTATCAGAAACAATAACGGCCGTGTAGATAAATTTATCGGAGACGCCGTCATGGCCGTTTTTCATAACACTTCTCCGGAACATCACGCTTTGAGCGCCGTTAAAGCGGGTGTTCAAATGAAGCATTTTGTAAAAAAGCTCAATCAGAAGCGCATGCAAGCGGGTCTGTTCACCATAAACATCGGTATCGGAATCAGCACCGGCACAGTGCTTCTTGGTGATGTCGGCAGCAGCAGACGCAAAGATCTTACTGTTATTGGCGACGAAGTAAACCTCGCTTCACGGCTTGAGACAGCATCAAAAAAGGGGCGGCATTCAAAAATAATTTTTTCGGGTGCCACCTACGATATCATACGAAACTACGTAGAAGCCGAAGAAATGCCTTTTACAGAAATACGCGGAAAACAACAGGCAATAAGCATTTATGAACTGATTCGCCTAAAAAAAGAAATAACAGATGAAGAATAAGCTTTAATTATCTTTGACCCAGACGAAACCCGAAGGCAGCGCTTCACCCATGATTTCGGCCAATTCTTTGTCTTCAAGCCGTGCGGCTTTAAGCAAAGGCTGAATAAAAGCTTTTTTGCGCAACTTCTTTTTCATGATATCGAGAATATTTTTGCGTAAGAGATCATCGATCTGAACCAGTCGGTCGCCCGTTTTTCGCCCGATTTCGCGCAATGCCGAATCAAGGTATGAATTGCCGGGCAGCGCCTTTTTTAAAAGATGTTCGACCCAGGCATTGGCCACAGATTGCGAAACCATAGCCGAGTCTGGCGCATACGCCAGTTCACGCGCCCCCAGTCGCCCCAACGCGTGCATAGCAACGGCATCAACTCCGTAACTGGGAGGTGCCTTGGCTATCCACCAGCCAATGCGCTCTTTTTCGGCAACAGAGATACGCTCAAGATGGCCAAGCAACCGCCACAACTGATTTCGCTCATGCTGCCCAATTTCGCGGTCTTTCCGGTCGCGTTTTTTTGTCGGAAACAATACAGGTTCGAGGCGACTCTTCAGTGCTTCCTGGCGTTCAAGCGAAAGCCCTGGCGCGATACGTTTCCACATTACCCACCAGTCTGACCAGAATTCAGGGTTAGTGTATTCGTATTCGTCATCAATCATGCGCCAGACAATATCGACTCTTGCCACGTCGCCCTGAACACCAAAACCAGGGCGCAGACAGAACCCAAGCAATCTGAACCACAGGGTTAGAGAATGCTGGCTGGCTCTAAATTCGGGCTCGCGTTCAACAAACATGTCAAACAACTGTCTCAGCATTTCCGCATCCCAGTTTGAGCGCGGCGAACCCATTATGGTTTCGAGTTCTTTGAAGACACAGTTATACTCAATTTTGTGAGCAAAAGCGCCGTCAAGCAACTGTGAAATTTTCTTTAATTGAGCGGCAGTTATGGGCACTCGACGCTTAGCCGGAGCCTCTGAGGCTCCTTTGGCATTTTTTTCGCCGGTAGCGATATCGAAGCGCAGTTCTTGAGAAAAGTTACCGGCAACCTCTTCGCAAAGAATCTGCAGATACCCGGTTTCTCTCAACTTCACCCGTATTTCGACCTGCTTTTCGCCCTTTCCGGTGCTTGCTTTTAAAATACAGGGAGGCAAAGGCAGGTATCGTCGTGAATTGAATTTTATCAAACGCCCTGATTCTTCAGCTTTTGGGGGCGATGGCGTATAAAAAAGGTAAAAAGCTGAATCTCTGCTCAGGTCTATGCCCAGCGTTTTATCGGCCATGTGATATTCTTTTTCGGCCTCAGAGCCCTTTGGCAGCACGCACATTAATTGTTCAGGAACATGCCTGCCTGCAGCTGAACTTTTGGCCGTACCAATTCCCAGATATATCGAGACCGGGCTTCCGCTTTGAATTCTCTGACCGAGTCCGAGCGTAACGAGACCATAATATGCGGCACCCGCAGCAACCGCGAGCGTGGGGTGCGGATTTTCGAGAATGACCGGTGGCTGCCCACGCCAGATGCTAAGAATCTCAAAAAGCCGGTCGCGCAAACAATCAGCTTTCATGGTTCCGCCATTAAAAAGAATGGCATCAGGGCTGACATCGTTTTCACGCAAAAAAGCTGCAAGATGACGGGTCACGGCGGCATCTCTGGTAAAAGGCAACCCGGCTTCAGAAAGCCCCAGCGTGCTATCTTCATCAGGCTTATCTGAGGCCTCAACCAGTGGAAAAAAGCCGTCTATCAGAACTTTCTTAATTTCTTCGCTGTCGAGAGTTATTTTGGCAGCACCTGCCAGAACCTTGCTTCCGGAGCCGGCAAGATTAAAAGCAATTGGCCCGCTCTGATCGCCAGAAAGCACCTGCTCTTTGGCGACATGGCTTTGAGTGAGAAGTGACAGCCACTGTTTAGCAGCCAATTTGCGGCCCCGATGGCGGAATTCGGCCTCAACCTTACGAGCGAGTGCCAGATCGAGGTTGTCGCCCCCGATAAGCAGATGCGGGCCGACTGCAAGTCGCGAAAACTCAGGATAATCATGGTCAGCAGACCAGATGATTTTTATAAGACTAAAATCTGTAGTGCCACCGCCGATATCAATTACCAGAACGGTATCTACGCCTTTGAGCCCTGCAACCATCGTTTTAGGGTTGCGTTGCAGATAATCGTAAAAGGCAGCCTGAGGTTCTTCTATCAGCGACACCGATTTGATGCCGGCCCGCTCAATGGCTTCAAGAGTCAGGTTGCGCGCAGAAGGATCGAAAGAAGCCGGAACGGTTACGATCACCTTCTGGCGCAAAAACGCGAAAGATTCGTCTTTTGCCCCTATTGATGCATCCCAGAGGGAGATCATATATTTTAAATATTCGGCAGCAGCATCGACGGGTGAAATTTTTTGCTCAGCAATCTCGCTCTGCCAAGGCAAAATAGGGGCCTGGCGTTCAGCTCTGGGGTTACACAGCCATGATTTGCTGCTGTGAACAAATCTGCCGGGCACTTCGAAGCCAAGTTCTCGGGCATAAGAACCCACAACGAGGTTATTAGAGGGCATCCAGGGCGGGCGATTAAACTCGCGCCCTTCTTCGCACAGATAAATTACCGAAGGCAGGGTTGGCAAACCTTCAAGCATACCGCCACTGACCAGCTGGGCGATTTCGAGATTGCGCACTTTCAGGTTTTTGTCTTCAAGGTCAACGTATGAAAGGGCGCACTGAGTAGTACCCAGATCGATGCCGATTATGAAACGGGTATCTGCAGCCGTTACTTTAGCCATTATCCAATCTTTTCCCTGACGTTAAACTCAAGTTTCCAGCGATGATCCGCCTTGCGGGCCAGACAATAGACTTCCAGTGTGCCGATTTCTGTTACGGCCACCTGAAGCCCGACGTCGACCAGATCGCCCGGTTCAAGGCCTTCGTATGCGGGCAGCTCAATCGTCAGCGAACTCGTATCTTCGAAAGTTTCGTCAAGCTCGTCAATCATTTGCGCAAAATCGTCTTCACGCCTGCAGTTTGACTTAAAAAACTTAAACTCTGCACTTTTGCCAACAACCAGCCCGAAGGTTCGGCCAGGCACATCAGAAACGGTTCCTTCTTCTGTGCCCTGTTTTGCAACGCACAGAGCTTTGATCGGCGGTTTGTAACCTGGCACAGCAGGCAAAGACGACTCGACACCAAGATAATAAGACTGCGAAACACCGCCGCGAATGCGGATTCCCCTGCCTTCGCGGGCAACGCCAAAATAAGTGGCACCCCTTGCAACCGCCTGAGACAGCTCAATACCTTCAAGCACTCTTATCGTTTCTTTACCGGCCTCTTCTAGCCAGCTGTTAATAACTTCGACGAGACGGTTTCTGAAAATTTCAGCGCGAAATACGCCGCCATTAAACAAAATTGCCTGTGGAAAACCATAATGTTTATCGCCCGAATTCTGATGGCGCAAAAACTTTGCCAGATGCCTGGTTATCGCAGCATCTGCTGCATACATCAAGCTTATTTCACGCACACCGCCAGACGTGTCTTCGACCGGGTCGTCATTCATGGCACATGCGGGGAAAAAGCCATCGAGCAGTGTTGCCTCGATATCCTTGCGTTCAATAGAGGTTTTGAGGGCACCACCAATTACGCTGCTGCCACGACCCGAAACTACTATCGGCACCGAATCTTTTTCGGAATCGCTCAGAAGCAGTTCTTTGGCTCTGCGGCACTGATGACTCAGCTGAACTGTCTGCCAGTGGCTTATTTTTTTCTTGCTTTCTTCGAGCTTGTTACGGGCAAGATAGGCCAGCGTCAGATCCATGTTGTCGCCGCCCAGAAGAATATGATTGCCGACTGCAACACGTTCAAGCGCCAGATCGCCACCGGCTTCACCGATTTCAATAAGACTGAAGTCGGTCGTGCCGCCGCCAACATCGACAACAAGCACGACATCGCCTTTTTTAACCTGCTGACGCCAGGGCTTTTCAGACTGCGATATCCACGAATAAAAAGCGGCCTGAGGTTCTTCGAGCAGCGTAACAGCTGGCAGTTCGGCCATCTTAGAGGCTTCAACCACCAGGTCGCGAGCTGCCGCGTCAAAAGAGGCAGGTATAGTAACTACGACCTTCTGGTCTTCAAGCTTATCTTTGGGAAACTCTTCGTTCCAGGCATGGCGAACATGCCTCAGAAACATTGAAATAGCCAACAATGGAGAAATTTTGGCATTTTCTTCAGGAGAATTCCAGGGCAGAAGGGGCTGAGTTCTATCAATTCGCTGGTTGCACAGCCATGATTTGGCCGATGAAATAAGACGATCAGGAACCTCGGCTCCACGTTCACGGGCGTAATCGCCAATTATATAATTTGAATCTTCGTCCCATGCAAGCACCGGCTTTTCTTTGAGACGTTCAAAAATAAACGAAGGCATAGCTTCAAGTTTTTCAACAGCGCCCTTGGCGAGCTCCTGAACGAGGGGCAGAAGAGTTATCGGAGCCGGAGTCTCAGCTTCAACAGCGCTGACCGGTGTGTAACTGACAACAATATTTGTGGTTCCGAGGTCTATGCCGACAAGATACTTTGCTTTGGCCATTTCTGCGGTCTCCTCAACTGATTTCTATTTCGGCAGGAGCAATCACATTGCCTCGCCAGCCATCTACAAGTTCTGGGAGATTGCATTCTTTAAGGCGCCAGCCACGATGAATCAACTCGCCCTTATAGGGGCCAGAGGCTGGCACTCTACCAGAGAGTTTTATTGCTTCGGGGTCTATTTCATCGAGAGTTACTTCACTGCCTTCTTCTTCGTTGAGTACACGTTCAAGAATGAGGCGATCATCAAGTAATTTGCGACAGCCCTCATGAATAGGCCGTATTGCCCCGCCCAGAGTCTCGTCATCAAGCTCAGAGATATCTTCGCTCAACAGGTCGATAAGGCGCCCCTCTTTTTGAAACAGGTAAAGAATCTGGTAAGCGGCCGGCGGAATAGCGTTTTTTCCGCCTTTTGCATTAGCCTGAGCGGCTTTAAGTTCGTGAGTAAGAGATTCTATTGTCTGGCGCTGGTTATCAAGCTCTTCAGCCTTCTTCTCGCATTCACTCAGGGCGTTTTTAAGCTGCACAGAATTCTTTTCGGACTCTTTGCGGGCATTTTTACAATCATTTTCAGATTTTTCATTTTTACTGATGAGAGCTTCTATCTCGCCCTGCAGACGCTTTTTTTCTTCAACCATGGTTTTCAGCCCGGCAGACAACTTTTCTTCAGCCTGTCTGGCAGAAGCAAGACTGACTTCAACTTCAGCATAACGCGCCCGTTCTTTGTCAAGTTCAGCTTTATCGACCAGATTTGCCGAAGCATTTTCGAGCTGTTTTTTAAGACCAGTATTATCAGCGACGCAATGATCGATCTGTTTTTTAAGATCGGCATTGTCAGAGGCAAGCTCTTCTAGTTGCTGTTTAAGAAGGTCTCTGGCGCCTGCAATTTCTACAAGTTCTGATTTATGGCGTTGAATCTCTTCTTTGTCTGTATTATCGACAGCGACAGTAGTGAGCTCTGGGCGAGAAGGTTCAAAAAGAACCACCAGCGCAAGCACCACAGCAGTCAGAAAAAACACCCCTGCCCCAATAAGCATGGGTATTTGAAAAGCAACGGGTATTTGCGCAACAAGCGGCTGAATGTCAACAGTCGGTTGTGACAACCGATAAAGGTAGCCAATACAAGACGCAATAGCAATAAGCGTTATAAGCGAAACAAAAGCTGTGGCTTTCTTCATTCAGAACCTCACAGTGTATTTTAATAAATATGGCATCACAGTTCGAACCAAAGGCAATTATACAGCAAATTTACGGCGCTTGCTATTGAATTGCATAATTTAATCTTCGAGCAGGGCTGCAGGAGAGACCCCCTGATTATTCAGAGTCGTATCACTGGCTCCCTGTTCGACAAGATAAGCATAAATTTTGCGATGCCCAGCTGCTGCTGCATCATGCAGGGGCGTAGAACCGCGAGCATCAAGAGCATAAACGTTTGCTGAGACCGAACACAATATTTTTACAACGTTGAGATCTCCCTGGACGGCGGCGTAATGAAGTGGAGTTCTCAAAAAATCACCGATTGCATTCACATCGGCGCCATTTTGCAGCAACAATCTGACCGTATCAGCCAGCCCCGCAGCAACAGCTCGATGCAATGGCGTTTCACCCAGAGAAATCTCTTGAGCATTTACCTGAGCTTTATCCGTTTGCAGAATTTCTTTAATTACCTCGTTGTTTCCAGTAGAAGCCGCCGAAAAAATATCGCCAAAACCGCTCGAAAGTTTGAACAGTTTAGGCTTTTTTCCGTAAAGACCGGTTTTTTTAAACTGAATAATTTTATCAAACTGCCCTTCGATGCGTGCCGCAACAAAAGCATTGCAACCTGAATTATTTTTAAGATTCACGTCAGCACCAAGTTCTATAAGCGCCGGGATGATTTCAGGAACACAAAAAAAGAGAGCACTGCTGCCATCGGGAGTTCTTGCGTCAATTTTTCCGCCGACCTTTACCATAGCAGCAACAGCAGCAATATTTCCACATTTTGCAGCAAGATGAAGGGGTGTCAAATCTTTAAAATTGCGCTGATTTATATCAACAAACTTCCCGGCAAGAGATAAAAACAGGCTTGTGCATTCAGAAGCATTTCTGCTACACAGCAAGTGAGCAAGGGTATTGCCCTGAGAATCTCTGCGATTAATGTCTGCACCGGCCTGTATGAATGATCTTGCCATGCCGCAATTACCGGCTTCAACTGCGACATAAAGAGGTGTCTGGCCATCATTATTCAATTGATCAGGAGTCTTCAACTGGCGTAACAAAAGGCCGGCAACCTTTTTATCATCGAGCTTTGCAGCCAAATGTAACGGCGAGTTGCCGTAAATATCATTCTGAGCCGGATCGGCGCCATTATTCAGCAGAATCAGCGTAATATCACGGTTGCCAGACTTTATCGCAAGCATCAACGGAGTAAGACCAGCCATATTTATTTCGTTCAACAACGATTTGTCACGAGCCAAAGATGCGGCAAGTGACGCGTTTTTGGAGTCAATAGCAGCATGCAGCCGATTACCCGCCGGAAGAGTTTCTGAAGTGATTCTTGAAGCATTTACAAGTTCAAGGCAGTATTTGATAACCATTGGGTACCAGGCCTGTTTAAACTCGTTCTTTTTCTGCATATTTTTAAGTAAAATGCGTGCATCGTCGAATCTGCCAAGCTGCCTTAACAGATCGGCCGTTTTAATATAAATTTCAAAACCGCGATCAGCCGCTTCTTCTGAGGTTAAACAATTTTTAAAATATTCAAGACTTTTTTCGAGACAACTTCGCCGCAGTTCAGGCTTTTCTTCGTTGCTCCAGGCCGCGCGAAGCCATGATATGGCAATTTCATAATCACTGCGTTCAACAAGCTGCATCAAGGCTGCATATCGAAGAGCAACATCAGAGCTTCTTAATTTTTGATATTCGGCAGACCAGATTATCGCTGCAAGTCTTTTCAGTTCTGCATCAGTAAAAACCACATCACCAAAAACTCCACCACAAAGAGGGCATTCAGGCAAAGGCAAAAGTCGGCCATCCAACGGGCGTCCGTCAATTGTAAAAATTGCGCTCTGCGAGGCAGGAGCAATAGCACTGAAATTAATATTGCAGACCGGGCAGCTGCGCTGCACAGAAAAATCGCCGGCAGCAGCCGCTTCAACGAGCAGCAGAAGACAAGCAAGCAAGACAAAACAGACGGGACGGCACAAAAACCGGGGCAACGTAAAGTGCATGCGTTGCCCGGTCGTCAGCCGGGATAAACCGTTTTTATAACAGCGTCTACTCACTATCGAGAAGCTTCATGTCTTCTTCAGCAAGCTGCTGATAAACCCTTACCTGCTCGGCAAACTGCTCAACAGTGACATGGCCGCTGGTAGTAACGGCTTTTTCGAGACGTGCCGGCAGATAAAGATCAGAAAACCTGAAACCAAAGTTCATTTTTTGCCTGATTTTCATAGCATGAATTACCCTGGCCACTTTTGCCAGAGCGGCATTGTCGAATTGTTCCATGCCAACAATTTTTAAGCCTTCGCTGACAATTTCGGGTGTATAAATATTGCGCGCAAACAGGCATATTACCAGAGAATTAAGAGCCATGCGCCAGACAGACTCCTTATACATGTCTTTGGTCCAATCTGAGTCGGTTTTGGTGCTGTTTATCTTTTTCTGGTCTATTGAATAACCCGCGCTGTCGAGGTGAGAATGGCGAACTCCGGTGCCATAACCCAGATAGGCATGCAAACCTGTCATATAACCAGGCGCCTCGTTCTTGCCGAACGCTATCGCGAAGTCTTTTCCCCCATATTTCTCGCCACAATAAACTGAACCTTTTTCGAGATCACTGTAGAATTCGTTATGTCGATTGCTGATACGCTCAAGAACCTTCAAAAAAGTCTGCGCATCGCCAAAATTAAGAACAATGCCGTCTGTGTGGGCGGTAGTAAGATATCCACGCTGAAAAGCCTCAACAGACCAGGCAAGAATCACACCCATGCTTATGGCGTCCCAGCCCTGTTTTTCTACGTAATAAAGCAGCCTGAGAACATCTTCGCTGTTGCCGATAGAAAGGTTAGAACCCCAGGCAAAAATAAGCTCATGGTCATATGAAACCTTGAACGTTTTGTACATGTGTTCTTCTTGGTCAAAGCTTTCACGCAAGGTCGCCATGTGAATGCAACCGCACTGACAATGGGCACACGCTGTCTGTTGCGACAGGTGCTTTTCGGCAAAAGCTTCGCCGCTGATGCCTTCGGCGCCCTCAAAATAGCCCTGCGAAAAATTTCGCGTCGGCAGCCCATTGATTTTGCTCAGGGGCACTACGTTGATCGGGGTTCCAAGATCGTGATATTTCTTCATTTGATCAGAATTGACCACAGCCTGATAAAGTTTATTATAGTAAGCATTAAAAGCCGGGTTTTCTATTTTCCAGTAATTGCCACCAGAAACAACCAGAGCTTTAACATTCTTGCTGCCAAGAACACCGCCAAGACCGAGACGCCCGAAATGTCTCGACGAATCAACGGTTGCAGCCGCAATTGGAGAAAGTCGTTCGCCAGCTGGACCTGTTCTGACTATAGAGCGCTTGTAATCTGATTTGTAATGGTCGCGCAGAATTCTTTCGACCGCAAGAGCTGACATGCCACGCAAAGAACTGGCTGAATTAAACCTGACAGTATTCCCATCTATCTCAATAACGCACGGAAACTCTGATTTACCGCGAATTCTTATAACATGATAACCAGCACCACACATAGCCATAGCCAGGCGACCACCGGCATGCGATTCGCCCATATTGCCGGTCAAAGGCGATTTAAACATCGCCACAGTTTTTGTAGCCACCGGAACAATTGAACTGAGAGGGCCGATGGCGAAGATTATTGGAGCAGCAGCATCATAAGCGTCTGTTTCAGGGGCAAATTCATCAAGAAGAGCGGTTGCGACCCCGGTTCCGCCGATATAACGGTTAAACAGGGCAGTCACATCGATTTTTTCACTCTTGCCTGAAGAAAGATCAATATCGAGCATGTAAAAATTTCTCATGGCTCAACCTTTCTGTCACGGTTTATTTCGACCATGTTAATGACACCATTCGGACAGAACTTTGTGCAAACTCCGCATTGTCGGCAGACAATCGGCATTTTTGTTTCGTAATCCCATTGTAGAGCGTTGGCAATACAAGCCTCGACACACTTATGGCAATTATTGCACTTGTCAGCAGAGAACTCGACACCACCGCCTGAACGTGGGGTCAAAGCAGCGGTTGGGCATGCTTTGGCGCAGTCAGGTTCGAGGCAGCCGTAGCATGGTCTTATCGAAAAAGCTCCTTCGGCACCGGCATAGTTTTTTACGCGCAGCGCCGCTTTTTCTACCGTAAGAGCCTTAAACCACGTTCGACTGCATGCAAACATACAGCTGTAGCAGCCAATGCATTGTTCTCGAGCAATAACCCGCAATAATTTTGTCATTCATTTATCTCCACGGTCAGTCTTCGTAAATATCATCTCGCAGCTCGACAAAGGCTTTCTGGGATTCCCATAGTCTGGTAAGGGGTGTAGAAAGCGGCACAAGAATCTCTCTGTATATCTGCAAGGCTCTTTCGGGCGAAAAGATATGGCGAAAAAACCAGAATTCGAAGGGAAAAAAGTGAATTTTTCCCTTGCCCGCAAATGGTTCAAAGCTTTCGGAGTTTTCAAGAACCCTGGCCTGCAGATCAGTCAAAAAAGATTCGGTAATTACACGCGGTGGAAACGCAAGATCTTCGACTCTTTCACATTCGCGCTTTCTGTCTTCTTTGAGCAGACCAAAAATACGGCAGGCAAATGGTCTTACCGAATGTATCAGACAGACCCGGGTTTCATCATCGCGAAATAAGCAACGCAGGCGCTTCTCGCCACTGACCTCAGCCTGGCGCAAATCAAAACGCAATGCTGATTTTACCATCCTGCGAAGTCTTTCGGGTGGCCAGTTTGTGAGAAGTTCTCTGACGATTCTGTGGTATTCAAGGGAGTAAATAGAAACAGAATTACAGCAGACACCGCAATTACCACATCTGGTATGCGGCAACTGCTCGTGAAGCATATCAAGCATTTCCATGCCGAAAGCGCCATGTTCAGCTGATGCAGTCAGCACTTTCTGCAGATAAGCACCAAAGTTTTTTGCTGCTGCGATTTTTATTTTTTGCAACAGTTCAGTGTTTAACTGCATGCCGGTTGCTCCCGTCGATAAAATGCTGTAATTATGCAGATTTTTTTGCTTATTTAAATTTAAAGGGCTTTATGCCTGGTTTTTTGCCAGACTCACAGTAAGGTTTCGACCATCCATCGGCTGGCCATTCATACCGTCAACTGCCGATTGTGCGCTGCTCTCTTCAGCAAACTCAACAAAACCGTATCCTCTTGAGCGGCCAGAATTCCTGTCCATTATTACCTTGGCGCCGACAACAGTGCCAAAGCGGGCAAATTCTGTTTCGAGCTTGCCATTATCAATACTGAAAGGAAGGTTTCCTACAAAGATTTTAGCAGACATCGTCTATATTCCTCCAAAACATTGCACAACTCTCTTATTGTTGTGTCAAAAGAATCTTACAGGTATTTTCTCTCAGAGTTAAATTATTTTCAAGCTCTTTTAGACTTTTATTATGTACAAAGCTCTGTACCTCACTATTTTCATGGTCTCCGGGCGCTTTCAGCGCACCTTGCGACTTTTGAGATTTCTTGACACTCTTCTATTGCTATGCTACTATTCACAGATACGATTGGGTAGTATACCTTTTCTGGGCGAGCAAACGACGAATGCTACGAGCAGCAGTCATCTGCCTGGCCGGAGTAAGCGATAAAATCCCATTCTTATAAGGTTTTGCCGGGAAATCATGAAAACAAACATAATCGGTTCCAGCGCAGCAATTACGAGTGTTCTAAGCCTTGTGTCAAAGGTTGCCAGTAATGATGTCACTGTTTTGATTACCGGCGAAAGCGGCACGGGCAAAGAAATGGTTGCTGAAACCATTTTGCAGCAGAGTCCCAGAAAAGGGCGACCTTTTTTGAAGATGAACTGTGCGGCAATACCTTCAGAGCTCCTTGAAAGTCAAATGTTCGGGCATGAAAGAGGGGCCTTCACCGGCGCAGTAAGCCGCCAGGAAGGCTGTTTTGAGCGTGCCGACACCGGCGCCCTGTTTCTGGATGAAATAGGCGATATGGCCATGATGACTCAGACGAAGTTGCTTCGGGTTCTACAGGAGCAGGAATTTGAGCGTATCGGTGGCAACGAGACGATTCATGTTGATGTACGCATAATGGCAGCCACCAACAAGAATTTGCTCGAAGAAATCAAGCGGGGTCGGTTCAGAGAAGACCTGTATTACAGGTTAAATGTGGTCGAAATTCACATTCCGCCACTAAGAGAGCGCATGGACGACCTGCCAGAACTGGTAGAGAACTTTGTAAGAGAATTCAATGTCAAATACAACAAACCTGGTCTGGCGCTCAGCGCACAAGCGCTTCAAACTCTGCTAAATTATGCATGGCCCGGAAACATCCGAGAGCTTCGCAATGTTATCGAAAGATCTATTGTGCTTTCGCGCAGTATGCTGATAGAGCCTGACGATTTTCCTGAAAAAATCAGACAACCCTCAATAATGCCCGGTGAAAACAATGATTCTGAGCGAATTCTGACTCTGGACGAAATGGAATGCATGTATGTTAAGAAAGTTTTGGAATACGCAGGCGGCAATAAACTTAAAGCAGCCAGGCTTCTCAACATCGACCCGAAAACTCTCAGAACAAAGCTTGGGTAGATAAAAGGCGAATCAATGGAAGACGTAATAATAGTAAACAAGATAGAAGAATCCGTGAAACAGATGCTTTCCAAGGTTCTTGAAACATCCGCCATGGATCACTGCACCTGTCATCACTGCACTCTTGATATTATCGCTCTGACCCTTAATTCTCTGCCCCCGAAATACGTTGTTACCAGCATTGGCAATGCTGTTACAGGTGTTGATCTCGAATCATCGCAATGGCAGGCCAATATTACCATGGCGATCTATAAGGCGATTGAAATTGTAAAAAGGAACCCAAGACACAGTTAATTGTGTCTAACTTCCCTGTGGAGGATGAAATGACCGACAAATCGAAATCTGAAAAAGAAAAACTCGGCTTCGAAAGAAAAGATGCCACCAAAGGCTACATTGTTCTTTCGCTGATTGGCGATCTCGACATGTGGACTCTGCCGACAGCAAAAGAACAGGTTCAGAAGCTGGTTGAAGAAAACAAGGTAAAAGTGGTTCTTGACCTCGAAAGAACCAATTACATAGATTCTTCTGGCCTCGGCTTTTTTATCGGCACTCTCAAAAAACTGAGAGACGCCGGTGGAGAATTGATTTTGATTAACCTGAATGCCTATATCTATGGCATTTTCCAGTTGATCCAGCTGCAGCACATAATCAAAACATACGACAGTCTTGAAGAAGCTTCGAAAGAATTTTAAAAAGGGAGACCCCAGTAATGAAACAGAACATCCATCCAAAAACCAACCTCATCAATGTTACCTGCGCTTGTGGCAATTCTTTTGCAACAATTTCAACTTCCAACGAAATGAAAGTTGAAGTTTGCTCAGAATGTCATCCTTTCTTCACCGGCACTCAGCGCTTTGTTGACACCACCGGTCGCGTAGAAAGATTCAAAGCCAAACTTGATGCCCAGAAAAAGGCTGCTGCCGAAGTCGAAGCTGTCAAGAAAACCAAAAAAACCGCCAAGACCGAAACTAAAGCTGAATAATCTGCTGATGATCCGGCAAAAATCTGCTGCCTGAGCCTATTGAGGTTTGGCGGCAGATTTTTGCTGAACAGTTATTTTGAGGGAGCGGCCCATTTGACTCTTTTATTATTGCGCCACACTCCAGACCCCGACCGTCTTGTAGCACTTGCAGCGAGGCGGTGTTATTCGTCGCGGGCCGCAGAAGACATAGAAGAACATCTTTCACCCGAAGAAATAGCAAAGCTTTTGGACTTTCTCAGACAGCGCAATCACCTGTCACCCTTTGAGCATGCTGATTTCACTTTCAGTGCCGATGGTATTTCCAGGGCGTTATCACACCAGCTGGTAAGACACAGAATTGCCTCATACTCGCAGGAAAGCCAACGCTACGTCAATTACATGAAAGCAAAACAGCTTTCTTATATTGTTCCACCAACTATCAGGCAAAACCCGGAAGCCCTCAAAATTTTTTCAGAGGCCGCCGACAAAACGCTTGACGCTTACCGTGCGATGGTAGACGCAGGCGTATCACCTGAAGACGCGCGTTACATTTTCCCTAACGCGATTGAAACCAAGTTTGTTTTTACATTAAATGCCAGAAGTTTATTTAACTTTTTCGAGCAACGCTGCTGCCTGAAAGCCCAGTGGGAAATCCGCCAACTGGCCTTTGACATGCTCAAAGAAGTGCGCAAAGTTGCGCCCATGATTTTTAAAAATGCCGGAGCGCCGTGCCAGTATGCCAATATGCCGTACTGCCGCGAAAATGATATCAGCTGCGTGCAATACAAATCTATGCAGAAGAGGATAAAAGACAATGAGCAAACAGATTCTAGAGGAACTGAGAAAAAACCTTGACGAGATTGACGGCAACCTGATCAAGCTGCTCGACAATCGCACTGAAATTGTCAAAAAAATTGGCAAAACCAAGCAGGAAGCCGGTATCGAGACCTCTTTTGCGCCTATTCGCGAATCAGAGCTTTTCGGACACCTGAGATCAGCGAAGTTAAAAAACCTTGATAAAACTGCTCTTGAAAATATTTTTCTGGAAATAGTTTCATCCTCGCGAGCCATTCAGGATGATGGGCGAGTTTGCGTACTTGGCGAACCTGATGGATGGTTCAACGATGCCGCGATAAGTCGTTTCGGAACAAGCGCCAGAGTATTTGCCGATGAAAATTTTGAAGATTTTTATCAGACTGTTGCGGCTAATCATGCCAATATCGGCTTCGCTTCATTCACTCCAGAGCACTCTCCTGATATGATGCTTTTGATCGAAAAACTCTTTTCAGGCAAACTTTCTATCGTAGAAGAATTCAATTATTCGCCCGAGTTCAGTGTCGTCACCAATACAGCACGTGATCTTTCAGAAGTTCATGAGCTGTGTGTAACCGGCGAAATACTTAAACTGATGCGTCACTTTCTGGTCTCGCTCTCATATGACCTGAAAATAAAAATATGCCGCAGCATGGCCGAGGTACACGAAAGTCTGCGCAGCGTCAATCCCGTGGGTGCGATACTTCCCGCGAAAATGGTCGAAAGCCTTACAGATCGCATTGTTGTTAAAAACGGCCTCAAATCAGAGTCATTGAATCGCGTTAAATTTTTAAGTCTTTCAGCAACCCCTGCCTATGACTTCGCCCCCGGGCTAAAAACCATGCTGCTGTTTCCGGTTACCCATGCAAACAGCGAGCACTGGTATGACATAATAACGGGCATGCGCCAGCATAAAATAAACATAGCGGGTATTCACAGCCTCAATTGCGCAGAAAAACCCTGGGATACCATATTGATAATCGAGCTGCTGCTGCCAGAAAAATATGAAATCTTCGAACTGTTGCTCAAAGAATTCGAAACCAAAAATCTCATGGTGCGATGCTGCGGTTTTTACCCTGTTTTTAAATAAATGCCTTTTGAGGCAAAACAAAAAAAGCGGGGCAAAAAGCTTTACGGAGCCTTATTTTAGCGGTAGAATCTGTTCTATCGTAAAATTTTGTAACGGAAAATCGGCATGAAAATAGTAATCTCCGGCGGCACTGAAATTGGGCTGCTTTTTGCAAGGCATCTGGCGAACAACAACGATCTGCATGTAATAGAAACACTTCCACAGGCGCTCAATCAGTTGGAACAACTGGATCTGCAAATTATTCATGGCAATCCAACCAGTCTTGCAGTACTTCAGGAGGCCAAAGTTGCCGAAGCAGACGCATTCATTGCCTGCGCCCATTCAGACGAGGTCAATGTCATCTCGTGTCTTGCGGTAAAGCAGCTTGGCAAGGCGCAAACGTTCTGCTTTGTAAACAAAGCTCACTATTTTGAAACATTTGCCGGTGAACTTGGTGAACAGCTGGTTATTGACCAGCTGATCTGGCCAGAAAAGCTGCTGGGCGAATATATTGCAAAAATAATAAGAGTGCCCGGAGCGATAGATGTCAAAGTTTTTGACCGCGAAGACTTGAAGCTTCTCGAGTTCAGGCTCAAATCAGGCAATTTTGCCATCGGCAAGCAACTCAAAGACCTGCAAATTCCGCATGGAGCCCTTGCCGTTGCTCTGTTTCGCAATGACAGCACGATTATTCCGAGCGGGCTCACCAAACTGCAGGAAAACGACAAAATCATCTTTATGGGCCACGAAGCGAGTATGCGCAAAATTGAAAGCCGCTTTAACCCTTCGCCCGGCAAGAGCCTGAACATACTCATAGTTGGCGGCGGCAATGTCGGCTATATACTCGCCAAATCCCTCGAAGCATTCAACAATATCAAGATCAGACTCATAGAAAAGTCGCTGCCGCAGTGTCAACTGCTCACTGAGCTTCTGTCAGATCGTGTTCTCATACTTCACGCCGACGGTTCAGACTCGGCTTTTCTGCGCTCTCAACAGATTGATAACTGCGACTGTTTTGTTTCCGTAACAGGCAATGACGAACGCAATCTTATGGTGTCTCTGCATGCAAAAACCCTTAACGCCAAAAAAGTTATAACCCGCGCACATTCGGCAGAAAATATAGATTTTTTTGAAAAACTTGGCATAGATGTGGCATTGAGCTCTCAGTTTAATGCGGTTCAGAGTGTTAATCGCCAGATCGCCAAAGACGCCATTGATGTTTTTACCATTTTCGAAAAAGGCAAAGCCGAAATCAGAGAAATTGCTGTACCGGCAGATTTTCCGCCCAGCCGACTCATGGATTTGAAACTGCCGGAAGGTGTCATTATTGCAGCAATCAAACGCGGCGGGCACACACTTGTTCCCGGTGGTGAAGACAAAGTCAAAGGTAAAGACCACCTCAGAGTTTTCTGCGCATCAGATCAGGGCGAAACCCTTACCGATTTTCTGATGCAAAAAGTTCGTGAAGCCGCCGAAGAATTCGAAGCAAACACATAATTTTCATGATCAGATTACGAATTGTAATTTCAGTCATTGGCATCATCATACAGGGCTTTGCTGCTGTAATGGTCATTCCATTGCTGTCTGCGCTTTTGGTCGGCCAATACGATTCGGCCGCCAATTTTTTACTCTGTACCCTTATCGGCATACTTATCGGGCGAATTGCCTGGCAGTGTCACAACGAGAAAAACTTCGACGATCTCACTCGTGTTGAAGGCATGGCGGCAGTTGCGCTCAGCTGGCTTTCGGTGGCTCTTGTTGGCACCATACCATATATCTGCTCGGGCATAGGGTTCACAGACAGCCTCTTTGAGTCTATGAGCGGCTTCACCACAACAGGAGCAACTATACTGCATGACTTTTCGCTGCTCAACAGTTCGATGTTTTTTTATCGTGGCTACACTCAATGGCTGGGCGGCATGGGAATTCTGGTGCTGTTTGTCGCAGTTCTACCGCATCTTGCCATCTCAGGCCGTCAGCTGTTTTTTGCAGAAACATCTTCTGCCAGCAAAGAAAAACTGACGCCACGCATAAGTGATACTGCGCGCCACCTCTGGGGGTGGTATTTTTTACTGACGGCAATCGAAGTCATAATACTGTATATTCTTGGGATGCCACTGAATGACGCCATGGCGAATTCGTTTGCGACTATGGCTGCAGGCGGCTTTTCACCTCATCCTCTAAGTATAATGGGCTACAACAACCCGTCAGCAGAATGGGTTATAATTTTTTTCATGTTTCTGGCCGGAGCAAACTTTACTTTGCAGGTTAAATGCATTCACGGCAATTTTGCCTCATTTTTCAGAAACCCTGAGTTGCGCATGTATGCCCTAATAATCGCCCTGGCAACGGTGTCACTGACATGCGTTTTGCAAAACACCGCTCTGGCAGAAACTTCGCTGACAGACACCATAAGAGTCGCCCTGTTCCAGAACATCAGCATTCTTACGACCACCGGAGCTGCCACTGCAGACTTCGAACAATGGGCCGACAGCGCAAAAGTCATTCTGCTTGTGATGATGTTTATTGGTGGATGTTCCGGGTCTGCCGGTGGCGGCGTTAAAGTGGTAAGAATATTACTGCTTCTGCGCTATCTCAGCAAAGTGCTGCTGAAGGCTGTTTATCCAAACGCTGTGATAACCGTTAAGCTCGAAAAACGCATTTTTAAAGAAGCTGAAATACAGCCGGTATTCTCATTTGTCGTGCTGTATTTTTTATTCTTTGCCGCAGGCGGAACAATTGCAACGCTTATCGAGAGCGATATGGTCGTGGGTTACTCTGGCGCAATCGCCACTCTGGGAAATATCGGCCCGGGTTTTGGCATGCTTGGCCCGATGGGCAGCTTTTACGAGCTTCACTGGGTCACCAAAAGCATTTATACGTTTCTGATGTGGGCCGGGCGCCTCGAAATTATGGCTCTCGCAGTATTTTTAAGACCAGAAACCTGGTCTGACTCGAAATGGTAGATGCTTATCTGCCGGTTTTTTCTATCCAGCCACCACCAAGAAGCTGTGAATTTTTATAGACGGCCAGCCGTTGCCCTGGTGTTATCGACGCAAGCGGTTCTTTAAGCTCAACAATGGCGCGATCACCCTGTCTGTAAACAACTGCGGCCTGCAGCGGCTGACGATAACGTGTCTGAACTTCACACTCTTGACTGTCACAGTCAAAATCAAGCCAGTTCATATCTGTAGCAGTAAATCGATCGGCCATTAGCATAGAATAGTCAGTACTGATTCTAACCTGGTTTAACCCGGCATCTATAGCTGTTACATAGGCAGGCTTACCAAAAGTGACACCAAGGCCCTTGCGTTGGCCGATAGTAAAAAACTGCACACCCTCATGGTGGCCAACAACCCTGTTGTTTTCGTCAACAATCGCCCCACCCACCGGCTTTTCATTAAAAAATCGCGATAACGTAAGAGCAAATGTTTCACCCTTGTAACCAAAACAGGCATCCTGGCTCTCTTTTTTAGATGCATTTGGCAGACCTATTTTTGCGGCCATAGCCCTCACCTCTGGCTTGTTCATTGTTCCAAGGGGCATATAACATAAATTCAGCTGTTCCTGAGTCAGGGCAGATAAAAAATACGTCTGATCCTTGGCGGTATCACTGCCCTTAAAAAGTCGGGCGCGGCCATTGGCATCACGTTCAACAACCGCGTAATGACCGGTAATGATTCCGCTTGCGCCAAGCTCCTGCGCAAATCTGACAATCGTAGAACCAAACTTGAGAAAGTGGTTGCATAACACACACGGATTGGGGGTTCTACCCGATTTATATTCGTTCCAGGCATATTTGAGAACTTTTTCAGCAAAATCTTCCCTGACCGAAACGAACCTGTGAGTAATACCCAGCTTTTCGGCTACCAAACGTGCCTGCAAGTTATCATCGAGCCCGCAGCAGGATTTGGTTTTCTCACGAGTATCATCGCAGGTCTTCATCTTGAGGGTAACGCCAATGACTTTGTAACCCTTTTCAAGATACAAGGCGGCCGCCACTGATGAATCAACGCCACCGCTCATGGCCGCAACAAGTGTTTTGTTATCACCGGAAAGTTTCTGCATCCTGATTCTCCCTGTTTCAACCTCAGATGCTGATAATACCACTCAAGACACCAAGGCTCAAGAATCAAATTCGACCCATAACTTTATGGTTTCTTTACACTCGTTAATACTACTTAACGCGTCAGAATGCACCTGTAATTATCAGCACTGTATATACGAATTCGTTATGGACTCAATAGCTTGATACCTCATCGCTGTTCGAGATCAATGCATGATCTCTGACTTGTGACTTTCGGCATGTTTATGCCCTGCTCTCCTGATGAGGAAAGCAGGGCTTTTTTATATCACCTTACATCACATCGAAACGACCTGTAAGCTGCGCAAAAAAATGCTGCCCTTGCACGGGCAGCGAATCTGAGGTTAGTTGTGAGTTATAAACCAGTCTGAAGCAGCAACTTCAGATAAATCACAGATTTGTCTACTTTATTTAATCTATCTCCTATTTTTCATGCCCGGGCATGCAATTAAACTCTCAAAAAATTACTTGTCGAATTCACCACAACCAGCTTCAAATACTTCTGGTGGCGGGAGAAAACCTGAGCGGCGCATTCCCATTGGCGGTCTTCGTTCATGCAGTTTTTTTAATTGTTCTGGAGTCAGAATTTTTTTAAGTTCCTGCATCAGCTTAAACCCTGCAAGAATGCGCGCTTCAGCCATCTTACCTTCTTCAGCCGCAATCTTTTTTATTTCTTCTTCTGTAAGGTTCTGGTCGGCAAGCCTTTTAAAAACCGGGCCAGTTTTTTTATCTTTCTTAAAAGTCACACTGCTTTTCTGAAAAAGCATTCGCAATTGAAGCAATTGCGGGTTAGTTATTTCAAGGTCGTCAGCAAGTTTGAACATACCGAACAATTCGATCATATCGGGATTTTTGCGCCCTATTGCATGATGACGATTTGAAAAAACCGGTTTTTTATCACCGATTTCTGCAGAATACAAAACAATAGAAACCGCTATCAACGCGAGAGAAAGAAATAACATGGCTATGTGTTTTTTCATTGCACGCCTCCTTTTTGCTATCATCAATATAATGTGAATTATCTTCAGATGGAGTTAAGAGAATGCAAAGAAGCATGAAGAAACAAGGAAATTTCTTAACATTTCTTTACTCGCCAGAGAGTAATTGCTGGTTGCAATTTGCCCCGGAGTTGCACAGAATATAGGCACCTGAAGCCAATGATGGAGTAAAGCAATTGAAACGTATTCTTATAATTGACGACGATATCGAATTATGCGAGCTTCTTCAGGAATATCTCGGTTCTGAAAAACTCGAAACAGTATCTATTCACAATGGTGCCGAGGGTCTTGAAAAGCTGCGCAACGAGGCGTTCGATCTAGTTATTCTCGATGTAATGCTGCCCGAAATGAACGGTCTGGAAGTGCTTAAAAACGCGAAAAAATTTTCCAATATACCTGTAATCATGCTGTCAGCAAAGGGCGATGAAGTAGACCGCATTCTCGGGCTTGAGCTTGGGGCTGACGATTATCTGCCAAAACCATTCAGTCCACGCGAACTGGTTGCGCGAATCAAGGCACTTTTCAGGCGTTTGAACCATGACAGCGATGACGCCCAGAATCATGAACCGTGCCGCATCGAAATTGGCGATATTTTGCTCGAAAGCAGCGCCAGAAGTGTTACCAAAAACGGTTTTGATCTGCCGTTAACCGAAGTTGAATTCAGCATTCTTGAGCATTTAATGCGAGCGGGCGGAACAGTTGTTGAGCGCCAGGAACTGGCATTAAAAGTCCTTGGCAGGCGGCTTTCTTATGACGACAGAAGCCTTGACGTGCACATGAGCAACCTTCGTCGAAAACTTGGTCACAGCAGCAGCGACAAAGAGCGCATCAGAACTATCAGGGGAGTAGGCTATCTTTATGTCAAACCCGAAAACTAATCAGCCCCAAAAAGATTTCAGCGCCCATTTTTACGGTTCCAAGCTGTTTGTAAAATTTTTTTTCTGGTTCTGGTCAACTCTTGTTTTAACAACCATTTTAGTCGCAGTTTATGGATATTTTTACCATCTTGAACCTGAGAAGCGCCGGTTCTTAAGCATGGGCAAGGAAATTATGGCAGAACACGGGCAGGCGCTCGTTGACGCATACGAGAAACTCGGGCCTGAAAGTGCTGCGAAATTCAGATTTCCCGGAGTCTGCTGGTTATTCGATTCTAATTTAAACGATTTGTTCAAAAATATCCCAAACAGGTTTGCCAACAGAAGAGACCCACCCGATCCCAAATATCGCGAGAAACCTGCTGAAAACTTAAAAGGCAAAGAATCAGAAATAAAAGCATTAGCAGAAAAGCTTCTAAGCGATAAATCGATTGAGCTCGAAGAAATAGCGGGAGAAGTGCTGATTGGCTGTCTTATTGTCTCAGAAACAGGCAAAAAATATGTGATCATAAACCATATACCGAGAAGAATGCCAGACCACAAAGGTTTTTGGCTTGACCGGCTCAGCGAAAGCATGCCTATTTTCCTTCTGGTAACCGGTTTTTTATGCATAGCCATGGCACGATACATGGTAAAACCAATAATAGAATTGAGCAGAGCCAGTCGAAGCTTTGCCAAGGGCGAGCTAGCAACAAGAGTCGAACAAAATTATGTCGCCCGCTTTGATGAAATAGGCGATCTGGCCGCCGATTTTAATGACATGGCCGAAAAAATCGAAAATATGATCTGCAGTCAGCGCCGTCTTTTCGGAGATATTTCACACGAACTGCGCTCGCCACTAGCCCGACTTCAGGTCAGCGTAGAATTGCTGCAAAAAAAGGTTTCGGAAACAGAGCAACCCATGCTGCTCAGAATTGAAAGAGAGATTACCCGCATGAATTCTCTCATAGAAGAAGTTCTGCAATTTTCAAAACTTGAAAGTGGCAATATTAACGGCAAGAATCAAAGAGTACAACTGCACGAGCTGGTTAAGCAGATATGCAGCGACGCAGAGTTTGAAGGCCGGGTTCGCAACTGCAGAGTAAAACTCAGCGAATGTGACACCACAGAAATAACCGGCATGCAGCACCTTATAGAGCGGGCAGTTGAAAACATTCTGCGTAACGCCCTCAAATACAGCCCTGACAACGCCGAAATAAACGTTTCATTGCGGCAAATTGACAAGCAGGCAATAATAACCATTGCCGATAAAGGCCCGGGCGTGCCCGAAAAAGATTTGCAAAACCTCTTCGAGCCTTTCTATCGCTGCGAAGAAGACAGAGACAGAAAAAGCGGCGGCATCGGTCTGGGGCTCGCGATAGCCCAGCGTTCCGTACAGCTGCATCATGGCAGCATCAAGCTGCAAAACCAGGCAACCGGCGGCCTGCTCGTCGAAATAGCCCTGCCACTATAAATCTCTTGCCCCTTGAACATGGCTGTTATAGAGTCAAATAAAATCATCTGGCAAAAGAATTTACATGAAATTTCCGATCGAAGACAGTCTGCCTGAGATAAAAAAAGCATTGGGCAACGGCTCAGATGTAATACTGACAGCCGAACCCGGTGCCGGCAAGTCAACAATTGTGCCGCTTGCCCTGAAAAATGAGTCATGGCTGGGGAAATCACGCATTCTCATGTTGCAGCCGCGCAGAGTCGCTGCCGTAGCTATTGCCAGGCGTATGGCGAGTCTTGACGGTTCGATACCGGGCCAGATTATAGGCCATAGCGTGCGTTTCAGCTCAAATACCGGTCGAGAAACACGAATAGAAGTTTTAACTGAAGGCATTCTCACCCGTCGCATTCAAAAAGACCCATTACTCGAAAACATCGGTCTCATAATCTTCGACGAATTCCACGAACGCAGCGTGCACGCTGATCTGTGCCTGGCACTTTGCCGCGAAATAAAGCGTGAAGTTCGTCCTGATTTGCGCATTATGGTCATGTCAGCAACGATCGATACAAAGCTGGTAGAGAATTATCTCGACAACGCCGTCTGCATTACCGGCAAAGGTTTTTTATACCCTGTAGACATAAGTTACCGTCAGGCAGCGGCGGGGCGAGACCTGTTCGCGACAGTAGCGAGCCTTATTTCTGATATTGTCGCCGTCTCAGATGCAAACGAAGAATATCTGGTATTTTTGCCAGGTGCCGGCGAAATTAAAAACGTGCAGCAACAGCTTGAAAATACAAAAGCCGTATCAAGACATAAAATTTTGCCATTACACGGTTCGATGAGTATCGAAGAGCAAGAGGCCACGCTGCGCCCTTCATCAAACCCAAGAATCATTCTGAGCACCAATATTGCTGAAACTTCACTGACAATCGACGGCATAACAACAGTGATCGATTCAGGTTATTGCCGGCGCCAATCTTTTGACGCCCAGACAGGTCTCGAAAAGCTTGAGCTGCAACGCATCAGCAAGGCATCGGCAACTCAACGGGCCGGGCGGGCCGGGCGCTTGCGCCCCGGCAGGGCGATACGTCTCTGGAGCAGCTCTGAACACGAATACCTGGCGGACAACGAAGAAGCTGAAATTGTCAGAATAGACCCGACTTCATCAGTTTTGGAAGTCTTTGCATGGGGCAGTCACGACCCACACAAATTTGGCTGGTTACAGAGCCCGGGCAGCGAAAAAATCAGTCGTGCAATTGAGTTGTTGCGCATGTTGCATGCTATCGACAAAAACGGGCAGATCACCTCTGTCGGGCAACAAATCTGCGAATTCCCTATAGAGCCCAGACTTGCGCGAATGCTGCTCGCCGCAAATAATCTTGGGGTGGCACAAGAAGCCACGCTGGCAGCTGCCATAATCAGCGAAAAAGACATTATCCTCAACAACTTTACCGATAAGAACAGATCTGGGCAGAATAATTCGCCAGACCCTGATCTAGACCTGCGCATTGAATTGATTGAAAGCTCTGGCAAAAACTATGAAGTGCGTCTTGACCGAAACATTCTATGGCGCATAGACAAAATGCAAAAACAATTGCTTGGCCTTATAAAAAAAGAATCCAAGCCACTCCCCGCAACAATCGACAACCGAAGAGACCTGTTGCACCGCTCTATTCTGGCAGCTTTTCCCGATCGCGTCTGTATGAGGCGCGGCGAGCCCGGCTCGACTTCTTATACCATATGCAGCGGGCAAGGGCTAAGTCTCAGCCAGAGCGGCCTGCTCAAAAACCACGAATTCATTCTTGCCCTTAGAGTAGATGCCCGTCTACGGGCCGACACCAATGATGGCCGCATTTTTCTTGGCTGCGCTATAAAACAGGAATGGCTTAAAAGTGGTGATGGCGCACCCTGCCGACCAAACCGCGAAATTTTCTTTAAAGAGAGCACGCAAAAAGTTGTTGCGCGAGAACGCCTCTGGTATGGCAAACTGCTTCTGGCCGATCACGAAACCCCTGTTCGCACAGAAGAGTCTGCCATTGTCACAGAGACGCTGCTACAAGCAGCCATAGCTGACTTAAAAAAAGCGATAAACCTTGACGAGCCTGCCAACGCCGACTTTGTTAACCGCGTCTCTCTTTTAAAGCAAAACGCCATCGGCCGCGATTTTCCGGCAATCGATAATGAATGGCTGCTGCAACAGATAAAAGAAATGGCAGTTCATTGCCGCAGTTTTGCTGAGTTGCAGAAACAGACCGTTGAACAGCTTTACCTGCAGCAACTGCCCTGGCACCAGCGCGAAAAACTTGAAAAATTGGTGCCAGAGCGTTTTGAAGTGCCCTCCGGCAGCAGCATAAAAATTCAGTATCAGGCAAATGGGGCGCCGATACTAGCGGTTAAAATACAGGAGTTGTTTGGAATGGCAACGACACCGACCATCTGCAACGGTGAACAACCGATGCTGATTCATCTTCTGTCGCCTGCCGGCAGGCCGGTGCAGATTACTGCAGACCTGGCTTCATTCTGGAAAACAGGCTATCGTCAGGTGGTCGGAGAGCTGAAAGGGCGTTACCCGAGACACCCATGGCCTGACGAACCCGACAAAGCGATACCGTTCAAAGGCACAAAGCGCCAGCTCGAAAGACACCTGAAACAATAGCAGCTGTTCTCAAGTTTTTTAACCCTTGATTACACCCATGGGTCTAAGTTTAACAATGGGTTCAACCAGATCAGTCTGGCTGTGCATTACTTCATCGATATTTTTATATGCCTGCGGAGCTTCGCCAAAATCAAAGGTTTCGCCCTTTCTTTTACCATAGCCACCTGCTTTGTGCCAACGGTCAAAAACAATTCCTTCCATGGCATTGTTACATTCTTCAAGAGTCAGATTGCGGCTGGCTTCTTTGCGACCCATGCGACGACCTGCTCCATGCGAACATGAAGTGAACGAATCAGGGTTGCCAAGCCCTCGCACGATATACGAAAAAGCCCCCATGCTGCCCGGAATAATACCAAGTTCATTGTTGCGGGCTGAGGTCGCACCCTTGCGATGCACCCATAAATTGCGCCCAAAGTGGTGTTCCTGAGCAGCATAATTATGATGAATATTGATTTCTTCAAGAAATTGGATTCCCGGGCAATGTTCTGACATCACAGCCCTGGCTGCAGCCATCATACGCGCGCGATTTTCGAGAGCATAACGCAAAGCGAAGTTCATATCACGAATATAGTTCTGCCCCTCGTTGCCATCAGTCGGAAGAAAGGCGAGATCTTTGCACGGAATTTTCGCATGCCATTTTTCGTTCAGAGCGTATGCCAGCTTGTTGTAAAAAGCCGCAATGCGGTAACCCAGATTTCTTGAACCCGAATGCAGCATCAGCCAGACATAGCCATCTTCGCTCACCTGCAATTCAATAAAGTGATTGCCACCACCAAGAGTGCCAAGATTTTTGCGATCGTGATTAAAGTGGTCGTTAGTAAACCACTCTGGCATTTTACCGCTGATCTCATCTTCATAAGCCTCAAAACCTTGCCATTCCTGGGCCTTTTTATGACTATTCCCTTCACCAACCGGAACCAGCATTTTTATGGCATCAAGAATTTTTCTGATCTGGCGCATTTCTTTGAGCTGCTCAGCTACAAAACTGGTTTTTACAGCTCCCATACCGCAGCCAATGTCAACACCGACGGCGTTTGGAATCACCGCCTCACGGCAGGCAATCACTCCACCGATTGGCATACCATAACCCACATGGCAGTCTGGCATCAGAGCCACATGCATGTCTACCACAGGATGAGAAGCCAGATCGGCGGCCTGCTTAAGGGCTTCGGGTTCAATCTCGGCGCACCAAGACTTAATGGCAACACGCGCCTCAGGGGCAATGCTTTTTTTGTCTTTGATCCATTCCATAATTCAGCCTCCTCGCAATAGCTGATAATTGGCATAAAGCCGGTTACAATGAAAAAATATCGATTTTCCAGATAGAGTCATCAACACGCGTGCAAAGAGACCGCACCGGCAAAAATTGCTCAATCACCTGCAGGTTAGTAAGCGTATGCAAAGACGGTTCAGTAGTAGTAAAGCTTCCACCGCCGGCCAGCGCCATCGGAATAAGAATCTGATCAGCCAGGTGTTCATCAACCGCAGCCTGTGAAACAAAAAATCTGTTCGCCGCTTTGGCAGCCAAAGAAGCCACCCTGTGTCGCGAAACCCCCAGTTCGCCGAAACCGGTAAACATAGCCGAACCATGTTCAAAGTCAAGCCTGATCATAGCAACGTTACCCGGACCGTTAGAATCTACAGTTATCGACTTTTTTTGTAAGACATCAAACTTTGCAGCTTTAACAATAGCAGAAGCCTCGTCTTCAGCGATTTCCCATGGAATATTTGACACCGCAGCCACAACTGATGCACCGATTAACCCGCCAGAACGACAGAGATCCATTCGCAACAAATCTCCACAGAATGGCTCGATAGAAACTACTACTCGACCACCACCGGCCGGGTAAAATCCCCAGTGTTTCAACTCAGTCGAGCATCTGCCACCAATCAGGTTAACCATGGGCAAAAATACTTCGTCAATATAATGAAATGGCGGCGACATAGGATTATGCGTACCGCCATCGACAACAACCGTAGAAGGCGATCCGGCCATAAGCAGAGGGGGTAAAATTGTCTGCAGCACCAGCATAGCGCTGCCGGCGCTGCCAACGGCAAAGTGGTATTCATCTGCAAGCACGAAACCAGGCAAAAAGCTCAGTTGCTGCGAAGAAACGGCGTCGCCGGTAACTTCGGCAGAGCAAATCTCTTGAACTGCACGCACGCAGGCAAGATGCTGCCTCATCAGCCCCGGCTTTTTGCGATTTGCCCGAATATTCTCAATCGAAAATGCTTTACCGGTGCATGCAGACAAAGCCAGCGAAGTGCGCAAAACCTGGCCGCCACCTTCCCCCATCGACCCGTCAATTCTGATCATATCTATTCTCCGTTTGATCGTTTACCTATGCATTAAATCATATTTACCGGTTTTTCAGCCAGACCCTTTTGAGCAGACGCCTGCATGATTGAATCAACCGGCACAACTATTATAGCAACCGCCGTGCCAGACATGGTTATTAGAGCAAAGCATGCTTAAATAAAAGGTTTGCGCGGTCAGAGGCGAGATCTATTTAAGATTTTTTATATATTATAAGATATATGATATAATATTTTATATAAAAACAGTGCAGGCAGTTGACCATGCCAGCTTATAAAAGCCATCTCTCTGAGCAGGAGATCTGCTGAAATGAAAAAAGTCGTGATAGGGTTTCTGGGCACCGTTCTCGACCGGCGAGGCAAAACGAACCGCTGGGAAAAATGGCGCCCGTCGGTTGCCGCATGCCAGCACGAAGACCTGCTGATAGAAAGGTTTCATCTGCTGTGCGCCAGGCGGGAGAGCGCGTTAGCAGAACAGGTTAAAAGCGACATTGCAGCAGTTTCGCCCGAAACCTCGGTTATAATCGAATATATTGAATTAAAAAACCCATGGGACTTCGAAGAGGTTTTTTCAAAATTGCTCGATTATTCGCACAGCTATAAATTCATCGAAGATGAAGAATATCTGCTTCACATAACTACGGGCACCCATGTGACCCAGATATGCACCTTTCTGCTGACCGAAGCTGGTTTTTTTCCGGGCAAGCTTTTGCAGACGGGGCCAGGGCGGCAAGACACACCGCCAGGCAGTTACGAGATCATAGATCTGGACCTTTCAAGATACGACAGCATTGCTCGCCGCTTTTCAGAACAAACAACAGACGACATCTCGTTTCTCAAGTCCGGCATCAAAACACGCAACCAGCACTTTAACCGTCTGATTAGCGAGATCGAAAAAGTCACACTTCGCAGTGACATGCCAATCATGCTTGCAGGCCCAACCGGAGCCGGAAAATCACGGCTTGCCCGGCAGATATTCGAGTTGCGGCGGCAACGCAATAAAATAAAAGGCAAATTTATTGAGGTGAACTGCGCCACATTACATGGGGACATGGCCATGTCGGTGCTTTTCGGGCATAAAAAGGGTGCTTTCACCGGCGCAAGCGAAAACCGCGAAGGATTATTAAAAGCAGCCGACGGCGGCATTCTTTTTCTTGATGAAATTGGCGAACTGGGGCTCGACGAGCAGGCAATGCTGCTGCGGGCTATCGAAGAAAAGTGGTATCTGCCGATCGGCTCCGACAAAGAAATCCACAGCAATTTTCAGCTGATAACCGGAACCAACAAAGATCTCAGACACGAATGCCGCCTGGGGCGCTTCCGCCAGGACCTGCTCGCAAGAATCAAACTCTGGGAGTTCAGGCTGCCCGGCTTAAAAGAAAGGCCAGAAGACATTGCCCCAAATATAGATTTCGAATTACAACAGCACTCTAAACAACTGGGCAAACCCGTCAGCTTCAGCTGCGAAGCCAGAGAAGCATACACCAGGTTTGCCGTTTCTCACGAAGCATCATGGTCGGCCAACTTCAGAGATCTCAACAACTCCCTCGCGAGAATGATTACACTTTCAGAAGGAAATCGCATTGGACACAAAGAGGTAAAACCTGAAATAGAAAAGCTGAAACGTGAATGGCGCGAGGAAATCAATACAGAAAACAACATCGACAATCTGTGTGAAAGCGTTATAAGTAACGCTCAGCTGGACACACTCGACCTTTTCGACCGAATTCAACTCGAAAAAGTGCTTGAACTGTGCAAAAGCTGCGACAATATGGCCGAAGCAGGCCGAAAACTGTTTAATAACTCACTGCAAAAAAAGAGCTCAACCAACGACTCAGACCGCCTGCGAAAATACCTGCAGCGTTTCGGCATCACCTGGAAAGCTATCGAACTGCTCAAACGGCAGCACGCAGGCGCAATAAAAAACAAATAACCCGCCTAACATAAAAAGGGCTGCGTCACTGACAGACACAGCCCTCTAGCAGACACAATAATAAAAAACTCAATCACTCAGCAGATTCAGAACAGCCTGTCGGGTTTCGTCCTGTATTTTAAAAGCCTTAATAGCAAACTTTGATTGCAGCGAACTGATGCTGAGGTTAATCATTTCGGCGGCAACATCGACGTCTTCGATTCTCGTCTGCGCAGCGGTCACGTTAACAAGCTCATTCTGCAATGAAGTTACATGAGAAGCACTGGCATTTACAGCGGCGCCAATACCGGCACGTTGCGAAGCAACATTTGCAATAGCACCGCCCGAAAGAGAAATAGCCCGCGAAGCATCAGCGCCAGTAGCGACAGAGAGCCCGCTTACGCCGAGAGCAGCAGAAGTTGCCGCCGGCTGGCTGAAAGTTTCACCCGTCTGCATATTCAGCTCCAGAGAGCCATCAAGTATTTGCCGGCCATTATAGGTAGCACTGGCAGCTGTCTGGTCAATCTGGGCCACAAGCTGATCAACCTCAAACTGAATATTCTGACGATCGGAATCGGTTAAAGTTCCGTTAGAAGCCTGAACAGCGAGCTCATTTATGCGTTGAAGCACCTGCCCGCTCGAATCGAGGGCACCTTCGGCAGTCTGCAGAAGCGAGATGTCGTCCTGACTGTTGCCAATCTGCTGTATCAGACCGCGGGTCTGAGATTCAAGAGCCATAGTTGCCGATAACCCTGCCGGATCGTCACTCGCCTGATTGATGCGTTTTCCACTTGAAAGTTTCTCAATGGATTTAGCACGCGCTTCATCAGCTTTGAGAAGATTTGTATGTACAACGCCGGTTTTTGTTATTCCAACCATAGTATAGACCTCCTTGTCTATTCACACACCCCGTACTCTGAGTATATTTATTTTATACGGGTCAGTCCAGCGCGGCCGTGCGTTAGCCAGACATGGCTTCAATAGCGTCTTCTTCGGCAGGATAGGGTTCGCCCATCTGCAGAAGACCAACCATTTTAAAAACACCACTGGTCAGTTCACTCAGGCCCACAAAAGCAATTTCACCGCTTTTTTCGTCAACAATTATTTCACTCAATTCGATTATCTGAGCGATACCCTGCGAGTTAATTACGGGCGATTCAGCAAGATTTAAAATGAACTTACGGTGGCCTTCAGGTAAAGCCTGTTGAACAGCAGCAAAAACTGCCGCGCCACCACTTTCGTCAACATAACCAATAGGGCGGATAATGTAAATTCCGTTCTTAACGTCTGTCTTTATGCTGAAGTTACTCATAAGATGATATTATCTTTTATTGTTTGCCGTGTCAATCGATTAGAATGCCATTAACAGATCACCGCTGACCACACCATTGCGTTCACCAGTAATTTTAATCTGCGCATGAAAAGCTTTTCCAGTTTCGGGCACCGCATCGTAAGATTCAGGAAAACAAATTTGATATTTCTGCTGATCATCAGCATTATCGACAATCAGCAACTGTCTGGCAGGCAAATTCACTTCAACCACAACACCCTTGACAGTCTTTATTGCACTTACCTGAACAGCTGGCTTTTTATCAGGTTTCACAAGCTTAACCGAAGCTGGCGGAGCCAGAAACAAAAACCATATAAGTGCGGTTAACAGAGCACCCACAGCATAGGCAAGCACAGTGAATCGCACAAAATCGGCATCAAGCGTTTTATGTTCGGCATTCTGCCTTATTTTTTGAATTTTTTCGAGGTTATAAGAAGCTCGCTGAGCCTTGGCGGCGTTCTCTTCGGCAAGCTTTGATTCTGCAGCATCGTAAAGCTGAGACATTGTTGTTGAAAAATCACCGGCAGCGATCTGCCCGGCCAGATCTTTGCACGCTTCCTCAAGATACTGCTGCTTGCTCCCTTTGCCGGACCTTGACTCACAATATATCTGATAAAATATTTCTTCGTTTGCATTTGAACGTATAATCGAAAAAATCTGCTGCAGATTTTCTGTGTCAGTCTCTTTTTTAAGGGCACCCAGAAGAATATTGCTGACAGAATGAAAATCAAAATGGGCAAGACAAAAAATGGCATTTCGCCTTTGTATGGGCTTGATCGAAAACAACATCTGCTCAACCAGCGATATGGCCTGTTTTTTATCGAACAAAGCAAAAACTTTTATAGCCGCCAGTTTAACTTCATCAAAACGATGCTTGATAAGCTGTGGCAAAATCGGATGCAAATATTCGGGGTTGATAACGCTCAATGCATCTATAGCTGCGCCAAGCAACTCGGGGCTGTCACTCTGCAAAAAACCCGCAACAACATCAGTTTCAGAGGCAGTTCCGAATCTTTCTACTGCTTTGAGCAACGAAAGCTGTTCAGATTGGCTAAGTCTGCTCATTACCAGAAAAGCCTGGCTCACACACACAGAATAGTTCTCTTTATTGATAGCGTCGAAAAGCCTTTGACGCTCTTCAGAGGTATAATCTGCAAGTTTTTTGGGTTGAGACTCAACAACCGAAGGTATAGTGCCTGAATTCAGAAATAATCTTACCTGCCGTTCAACTCTTTCATCACGTTCTTTTTCAAGAAACTCGCGAATCAGCTCTTTGGGTTCTTCTACGCCATGCCTGACAAGCTCGCACAGTTTCAGAGCCGAGACAAGCCTTGTCTCGGCATCACCTGACTTCAAGCCCAGGCTATAACGCTCAACATAAAGCCTTATGCGCTTTTCCCGGAAATGCGTTTCGAGCATTTCAAGCATCTGTTCAGGCTCGGCATTAACGATCTTCGCCTGATAAAGCGACTGCAGAACTCCCTTTAAAATAGCGTCTATAAGCTTGTATTTTTCACCAGTGCAGGCTTGGCGCGACTCTAGAAGTCTTGCGGGAATTTGTCGGTCTGGGTTGGCCATAAAAACCAACCCTACTTTTTTGATTAATTCGGCATCAGTTTCGATACTTATATAGCGCAACATCAACGACTCTATCTGCTTAAAAGGAAAAAAAAACGCATGAAAAAGGGCGGCCTGCTTCTCGTTCTGATTCTCAGAAAAAAGCATTGATTCAAAGTGACGAAGCGCTTCGCTTGGATCCCAGCGGTAGAGAATTCTCACCGCCCTGGATCTTATGCCAAAACTGCTGTTTATAAGCAAGGGCACAATCAGTTCTTTGAGAGATGCAGGGTTTAATTTTTCGAGAGCTTCAATGGCTGCGATTAGAACACGCTGGTCGTTGTGCCGACAAAAAGAAGCAACTGCTGCGGCATCTCCAATTGAGCCATATTTTTTAATAAATTTAAGCACCGAAGGCAAAAGCTGAGCCGAAAAATCAGGCCAGTTCGCGGCACGAAGAATAGCGGCAACACGCGGCGCATCTGCTTTCTTAACAGATTCAAGCATCAACGCCAGATTTATTTCGTCACGGTCGGCTTTTTTAAGCAGCTCTTCTATCGCGTCAGCAGTGCCACCGCGCTGTTCTGAAGACTCAAAACGAGCCAGAACCTTCTGCATATGAAAACGAATTCCGGGATCTTTTTCCTGATTCAGCAACTCCCTGAAGTCGTCTCGTTGAGACTGAGTCAAAGGCAGATCTTCAATTCCGGATAGTGCAGAAAACCGGATAGAAGGGTCCGGCGATTTCAGATCCGAAAAAAAGTCTTTAGCAGCCTCCATTAATTGTTCCCGATAAGCCGTGTTTCTTTCTCAAGCAAAGTATAACCCTGTTTAAACTGCAGGGCGAGGTCAAGCATCTGCCCGGCAGTTTGTCGGTCGTGACCGGCGAGCATCAGCAGACCGATATTGCGCAACACGTAGCGCTGCAGAGGATGCTTGCGATTACTGTAAAAAGCTTTTTTAAGAGCATCTTCAGCCAGTCTTGTCTGACCCTGAGCCCAGTACAAAAGCCCCTTCAAATTAGCAAAGGCGATTTTAAGGTTCTCAAAAGCAGGCGATTTTAACTGTACGTCTTGAGCTTCAAACTGAGAAATAAAGCCGTCAGCTTCAGCAAACATTCTTTTTTGATAGGCTTTTACAGCCAGAACATACAAACCGTTAAGCTGATCATGCCGTTTATTGTCTATGTCTATACCTGATTCTACAAGTTTTGCAGCCAGCTGCGGGTCACTTTTCATATAATTCTGCAATTTATCGAACATTTCAATATCAGTTTGCGCCTGATGAGGAGCGACCACGGGATCTTCAAAATACGCAGGCCCTCTAAAACCTTCTTCAGGAGAAAGCTTGTCATCATAAGAAAGCCACATGTCAGCAGAAAGAGGATAAAAAGATTCTTCTGCAAACATTGCGAAGGCAATATCGGCGTAACGCTTTGTCTGAGGCGGCCAGGCCTTTATCGAAGCGGTCATTTCAGCCGCTGACTCAGAAAAATCTCTTGCAATCTTCGCTGTCAGCTCATCTTTTGGCACTGCCAGCAAAGCTTCTACAACTATCACTCCCTGCGCGAGACAACTGCCAGGAGTGACATTAAAAAGCAACTCCGAAGAAGTTCCTTCTTTTATGAAGGCAACCTGCAGAGTTTCTTTTTCCGCTTTCCAGTTTTCTGGCAAAACCAGACGAACCGACGAATCGACTAAATTACCAACAATGGCATGTAAAGACACTTTTACCGATATGTCTTTGCCCATTTCCGGGGCCGTCGTCATTTTGGCAGAAAGCCTGAACCATTCAGGAACCTGAGTTGTAGCGGCATCAAGATCTGGAGACAGCATAATAAACACCGCCAGCACGGGCAGCAGTAGAATAGACATCAGACGACGCATTTGCATAGCAAGACTCCTTTGTCTCTGATCAGTTAATTTTGCGAATCACTTCTTCGTCGGCAACCGGCGCAAAGTCATCAACCTCGTCTGCTTCTTCAGGGTCAGGCTGATCAGTCTGGCATTTATGCTCGGTAGGCTCAACAGAAGTGCCTTCGGCAGGCTGTTCGTTAGAACCATATATAATCTGCATAAATCTCGGATAAGTATCATCCACAATATGCATCAGCACCATCATGGCAAGATCAAATTGCTTGCGCGTAAGCGAACCATCTTCAAGAATATGCTGGCAACAGGCGGAAAGACTTTTTCCATCTTTGGAAATTTCAAATCTTATATCAAGAATCTCGTTAGTAACCTGCATAATAAAAAGTAAAAGATCCATGCGCCGCACATCGACGTTTCTCAGAAAGCCAGGCACTCTGAAAATCAAATGGGAATTGTGCAGATAGATGACCAGATGCATAGTAAGATTGTTACCCTGCATGTAAAGCTCAAGCGCATCTTCAGATATCTGCTGATACTTTATATTATCGGCATCGAGATAGCCCCTGATTGTTTCGATAACCAACAACGCGGCACTTTTATTATCTTCTGTTTTCTTCGGGCTCATTTTGGCACCTCGGCAATAATTCTTTTAAACTCTTCTGAAGAAATATCAAACGCCTTACAGGCAAAACCAAGAATTTTCTTTTCGCCATCCTCAATTACACCGTCTCTGAAAGCCGCCAGACAAAGATTGCGAAACAAGCGCTGATGACTGAATTTTTCGCGCAATCCACCAGTTACTTCGATACCATCGAGTTGCCGGCGCACATTATTGAACATGGTTATATAAGCGTCTTCGGGAACATGCAAAGCAACTCTGAGGCGGTGCAAAAGATCGCGCTCGGCTGGCTCTATCTGACCATCGCGCATAACTTCAAGCAAAACCAGCGAGAAGAACTCAGCAACACCAAGTGGCGTTTTTTTACTATCTGGTGCTGTTACAGAGGGTTCTGACGGCCTAAAAGATTCTTCAAGTATCTGTAAGAATTTAAAATCACCGGCATTACGCATTTTGTTTCTGATGTTGTCAGCACGGCGCCCGCACCATTCGGCAACAACTTTTTCTGCATGAGTCTGGGGAGTCATACTTTTTAAAAGTTGCATGTTTTCGATAGCAGCAGGATATGCGCCATTGATCAGAAGGCTTTCTATACGCCTCTGCAGACTTTGAATCTTGGCATTAGCCATGCCGCCATTTTCGTTATGTAATTTTTCTGCATATTCTTCAATTGCAAGATCAAAACGCTGCGCAGAGCTGAAAAGATGGCGCTGAACGGCGCCAACTTCTGAGTAATGCATCAGCAGTCGCAAATTTAACTCAGAAAGAGGCGAATTATTCAGCTGACCAGACTGTAACAGCCATTCTGCACGCCTAAGCAAGGCGTTAAAATAAAACTGATCACGGTTCAATGCTTGTTCAAAAAGCTTTTGCGCCTCATCTTCACGCCCTGCCTTCTGATAAAGAATGCCGAGGTTACAAAAAGCCTCGGGAGCGTCGGGGCCAACCTCCATAGCTTTTAAATAAGAGATTTCTGCTTCGGCAACATTACCAGAAATACGCTGGCAAAGGCCGAGCAAATTCAAAGCTCGCTCAAGAAGGGGTTCTGCAGCAATCGCAATCTGATAATTTTTGATAGCGCCTTCGATATTTCCGGTGGCCTGGTTACGAATGCCGGCGGCAAATTGCCCGGTGCAGTCAAAACGCTCTTTTTTTAAAATCAACACCTCTTCGTTTAGCGCGCCAGTCTCTACAGGCCTGCGATTTAAACACGAGAAACCAAATTGGTTCATTCTTGCAATTAAACCGGCCCCAGCTTCTACACGAAGAAGTTCTGCACCGGTTATAAAAGAAAAAAGGCTCAAAAAACCACCTTCATCAGTCAACAGCGAGACATTGTCACTCATGATCTCCTGCCAGACTGTTGTCGGCAAATCAAAATCAAGACGACACACTGCACCGCTCTCTATCAGCTCAACTGCAGTATTCATTTAACTTCCTCTCATGGTTGATTCAGGGCAAGGGCGGAAAAGCCGAACCTGCATCAGTCGCATCTCTGCAAAATTCTGTCAGCCCCCATTGCCCGCTGATTCTTTCAAGTTTTATTCTGATATCTTCAGAGAAGGTTGCCTCAGGCTGCCCGGTAAAGCTATAAATCGCTTCAAGTCTACCACGAACTTCTGCAAAATCCTCTGAAGAAACAGTCACGCCCATGCTATCAACACTGAAGTCGACTATATCCGCCGCATCAAAAAAGTTTTTCAATCTTGTTTCAAATTCAGGGCCTCTCTCTATAATATTCCCGATCCGGTAATAATAGAGGTTTGAGTCGATAAATTTTTTTGCATCATCAATGTTTTCGGCTCTGACAGATGCAACAAAACTGTCGACAACAGCTGCAACTTCGAGCTCTTCGGGCGTCATTGAAGCTGACGAGTCACCGCCACCGCCGCCACACCCGATAATCTGAATGCCGGCAAATATAAGCAAAACAGCGAATATTGCACAAATAAATCGATTCATTTTAATTTTACAAACCGCCTTTTACCGATTGCCGCAGGGGCTCAAGCTTTGAACCCCTACGGCAATCAATACACATATCAGCGAAAAACCAGTTTATAGCGATTTTCAGGCTTTTCCAGAACAACCCATAATGCGCATTTTTCTCTGCACAACTTCTTTGATAGCCTGACGCGCCGGCGCCAGATATTTGCGGGGGTCAAATTCAGACGGACTTTCGGCGAAAACTTTGCGAATCTGACCGGTCAAGGCAAGACGCAAATCGGTATCAACATTGATTTTGCAAACGCCGGTTTTTGCGGCCTGAGCAATCATATCTTCTGGAACGCCCCTCGAACCGGGAATTTTTCCGCCATACTGATTGCAGATATCGGTCAAGTCTTTGGGAACAGAGCTGGCGCCATGCAAAACGAGGGGGAAACCGGGCAGTTTTTCTTGAATCTTGGCGAGACGGTCAAAAGCAAGACTTGGTTCGCCCTTGAACTTGTAAGCGCCGTGACTGGTGCCAATGGCGATAGCAAGCGAATCACAACCGGATTTTTTTACAAATTCGACCGCTTCGTCGGGGTCAGTGTATGTTGCATCTTTGGCGTCAACCTTTACTGCGTCTTCTACGCCGGCGAGTTTGCCAAGTTCGGCTTCAACGGTTACACCGCGAGCATGTGCATACTCAACAACCTCTTTGGTAATTCTGATATTTTCGGCAAGTGGATATTTGGAAGCATCGATCATTACGGAAGTAAAGCCGCCATCAATGCATTTTTTGCAGATATCAAAATCATCTCCGTGGTCAAGGTGCAGAACTACAGGAATTGACACACCTGAAGCTTCTGCCATTTCCATTGAAGCCTGAATCAGGTGAACCAGGTATTCGTGGCGGGCATATTTGCGGGCGCCGGCAGAAACCTGAATTATCAAAGGAGCCTTTTCTTCGATGGCCGCTTCAAAAATACCCTGAATTATTTCCATGTTGTTAACATTGAAAGCACCAATTGCATAACCGCCCTTATAGGCCTTTTCAAACAGTTCCCGTGAAGTTACCAGTGGCATCAATATCCTCCTGCCCACAATTTTGAAGACGCGCTGCAAATAAAAACAAATAACAGCGTCGTCTTTATCAGTCAGCAAAGTCTAACAATTATAGGAAGAATTGTCAAAAAACGTCGATTAACAATAGAGACACGCAAAAGGGTACACAGCGATTTGCGTTTTTAATGTTATAATTATTGAAGAGGAAAAAATAATGCCAGAAAAAGCACGACACAAAGCGAAACTGCTTCTGCTGATAACTCTTCTGACAGCGGTTTTTTGCCTGCCGGCCTTTTCGATAACACCACAGGCACGAGAATACCTGAGAAAAGCCCGGGTTTATTTTGCTGCAGGTAATCTGAACATGGCACGCGATTACATGCAGCGCGCGGCGGCGATTTCCCCTTCTGACAACGAAATAAAGCTCTTCAAAGAAGAACTAGAGAGAAATATCGAAGAACGGGTACTTACTCTGCGCAAACAGGCCGACTTTTTTCTGAACTCCAAAAATATTCCGGAGGCTACAAGAATTTTGGGAGAAGTTCTCGCTATCTCTTCTGATGATGGCTACGCCAAAGACAGGCTTAAAGAAATAGCCCAGATCAATAAACAAATCGAACAATATAAAAACCAGGGTGTAGTCATCCAGAACTCCACCGGACACGCCCATAATCCCGACATGTATTCGGCAGTATCTTACATGAGCCGCGCCAATGGTTTTATGGCACAGGGTGATCGATTAAACGCAATGCTGATGGTCGAAAATGTTTTGAAACGAGAACCCGCATACAAACCAGCCCTGGAGCTAAAAGAGCGAATATTGAACATAAATAAGCTGCAAGAAGTTGTCGAAAAAGCCAAGACGGCTTTTTTAGAAGGAAGAATGCGTGAAACAGTTCAGGGCCTTGATGTTCTGATCTCACAAAATCCTGAAATATACGAATACTACCTCTTGCGTGCCAAAGCCTCGCTCAGTCTGCAAAATTTTTCGGACGCCGAAAAAGATCTGAGGCAATATTTTAAACACAAACCCGAGCATGACGTTATTTTTCCACTCTTGTCAGATGCTTTCTATGGCCAAAAAAACTATCGCCTTGCCGGCGCTTTCGCACGCAACCCCCAAACCGGCATATATTACAAATCTTTTTATTACCGTCTCAAATGCCACGCCCTGGCTTTTCCGATACATAGTGTCGCTCTCGCAATTATCATCGGCCTGATTTCCTTCACATTATACTACACATGGACACTATCAGAAGACCTTCTGCAGCGCCTATCAACCGGATCATTATGGCTGGCTCTGCGCTGTGTTATAACAATATCTCTAAATTCCCCAATAGAATGCCTTGGCAACCTTGTCATTGTCGCCCGCGAGTTAAACGTGCCATGGATCAATTATTTAACAGGCATTACACTGTTTAAAATAGGGCAGATCGAAGGAGCACAACGTTTTTTAACCTACAGTTTTTCGAATGCGGCGCTAAGAATGCGGGCCTATTATTTTTTCGGACTAACCCGAAAGCTTTTAAAACACCGAATGTGCGAAATAGATTTTGAGGAATCGGTATTGTCAGGCCTCGGAAAATCATCCAGGGGCTGGCATCCAAATTTTATTAAACAGATTGAGAGAGAACTCCTGATAAGTTATAGTAAAGAGAGAAGCGATGAAACTTTTGAAGGTATGGCTTTCAAGTTGGTAGAAGATCAGGTAGGAGCTTGAATTATGAAAAAAAATACCATTTGTGCTCTCTTGTTGCCTCTTGTGGCAATCTTCTCAACGGTAAATGCCAATGCTGAAGATTTTTCCAAATTTATTCTAAATCAGTCATCTCTTAACAGCAGCTGCGGCAACCCTGTAAATACTTATGAAGATGTTGACCCAATCGAAAACATCATGTATACAAACAGCGCCGATGGCCCCATAATAAAACTCGGAACCCTTCTTGGAACATACAACCCCCCCAACAAAGAATCGGTCGGGCGGGCTTTTATAAACCAGATAAAAGATGCCGGAGGCATAATTTTAACGAACACCCCGATGACATTTAGCGAATTTCTCGGCAATAAACGCTTTTACCTGGATTCCGGCAGTTATGACGATAGCAACGTATGGTCAGCTCGAAAAGTCGAAGAATTTCCATTTACCTACGATTCCACCAGTACACCCCATCGCAAAAAATATTATCTTTGCCTCACTGGTGGGTTTAATTACATACAACCCTTCGACATGGAACCAAACGCCTCATCCTGCACTAACAGCAGCACCAAAGACTGGTGTGACTACGGCCCCGGCAAGTGCAAAAAAGGAAAAGACGGCGAAGATGAAGACGGGGACGGGATTGAAGAGATTCCGCCCGAAAGCGAAGAACACATATACAGTCTGAATGTTTATAAAAACCTGGGAAATTTTGCGGTATCAAAAAAAGCGACTGCAACCGGTGTCAAAGAAAAAGAAAGTGGCATTGAATTCACTCTGAAGTTCGACGACCGCACCCCGCCAAGAATAGAAGGTTGCAGTGGCGGAAATTTCCCGTCTATCGGCGTTAACAGCCCAGCAACTACGGGCGACTGGTATAAAGTTCAGGGTTTGAAAATAACCGACAACAGTGGCGATGAATCAAAAATAGGAACCTGCCTGGTTCTGGGCAAAATAGATACAGAGCCGTCCACAATCTGGGTAAGCTCAGAGAATTGGGTATTTGAGCCCCCCAGAGAAATAACCTCAGGCTCAGAAACAGACTACGTAATCATGCCAAATTCATGCCATGGCATTATGCGTTACAGTATTTTTGCATGGGATGAAGCAGGCAACCTCAACCCCGGCGACCCTGGAATAATAGAAGACAGCCCAGAAACCTGCTACGGTCTAAAAGATCCGCCGGCCGACAAAACCGACCTTGGAAGGAGCCCCAAGACGGCAAAAGACTGGCCAATTAAAATTGCTTACTCTACAAGTCTTGATAACGTCAGCTTCAAAGATATAAATCCCTCTCAGAGAAAAAGCGAAGGCTCTCTGCACATCAAAGACAACGATCTGCCAAACATAATGATCAGA
>SABV01000005.1 GCA_009928855.1 Erysipelotrichia bacterium
ACAGGCAATTCACAAATAGAGACCGCTACCCAGGAGGTTAAATCATGACCGATCCCAAACCTGTAACCAGCAATAAACTTTCGAAACGTCGCTTTATCGGGCCGGCAGTCGGTGTCGCGGGCCTGCTTTTTCTGATGATGTTTCAGGGCGGGTTCTTTGCAACCGGGCAGATTATGCCAGGTATTGTCGGCGAAAAAAAGACTGCCGAAGGCGAGACAATAACCATACAGCAAACGGTAAAAACAGATGACTACAAGGCAATTGGCACCGTCAGAAGCCGCAATGAAATAGACGTGGTGCCGCGCATTATCGCCAGAATTCTCGAAATCAAAGTAAGAAGCGGCGACAAAGTAAAAAAGGGTGATATACTGGCAGTGCTTGACGCAAAAGACCTCACCGCCGGAGTCTCACAGGGCCAGGAACAGCTCAGAGCAATGAACGCCTCGATCGGCGCAGCAGAAGAGCAGGTCAAGTCGGCAAGAGCAGCCTTAGAACTGGCAACCAAAGACATGGAAAGGGCCCGCACGCTGTTTGAAAAACAATCTATTTCTAAAAGAGATTACGAACAGGCAACGGCGGCATTCAGACAAGCTGAAGCTGGTCTGCAGAGAGCAGTGCAACAAAAGCTGGCTGCCACAGCCCAGTCTGCCGCAGCTGGTCAGGCTATAAAGCAGGCAGAAGCGGGGCTTGGCTATGCCACAATTATAACCCCAATCGACGCTATTGTAGCAGAACGTCTTGCAGACCCGGGCGATCTTGGCAATCCGGCTTCTGTAATGCTCAGGCTATTTGACCCTGACAGTCTAATGCTCGAAATTCCGGTTCGAGAAGCCCTGGTCAAAGAAGTGATACTTGGCACAAAGGTCAGTTACAGTGTTCCATCGCTGGGCAAAACCTTTGAGGGCACAGTCCGCGAAATCGTTCCATCAGTCGACCCCCGCACCAGAACCTTTCTGATCAAAGTCTGCATAGACAATTCTGTCGGATTGATGCCAGGCATGTTTGGTATGATAAGCGTGCCGTTAAAGTCAGAAAAAAACGTCATAATTATTCCTGAATCTGCTATAATCAAAACCGGTCAGCTTGAGTCTGTAGTCGAAGTCGAAAATGGCAGGCTGTTGAGACGACAAATAAGAAGCATAGACGCAGGCAACGGCAACCGAGAAGTTGTATCTGGTCTTAATTCAGGGCAGGTCATACTAAAAAACGGCAATTTCAGGGGCTAAAGACAGCCCTTGCGCACTTCTGATCAAATAAACAATGGAGGGAAACTTATGAGTAAAGTATTAAAAGGCACTAAAACCGCTGAGAATCTGATGAAGGCATTTGCCGGTGAATCTCAGGCACGCAATCGCTACACTTATTATGCTTCTGTAGCCAAAAAAGAAGGTTTTCTGCAGATTTCAAGCCTGTTTCTGGAAACAGCAGAAAACGAAAAAGAACATGCAAAGCTCTTTATGAAGCAACTTCTCAAGTATGGCATGAATGAAGAAGTTGTGGTAATCAACGATGCAGGTTATCCGGTTGTTTACGCCGACACCCTCAAAAATCTCGAATATGCAGCCAACGGCGAAAACGAAGAATGGACAACTCTTTACAAGAATTTTGCAGCAACAGCAAAGGCAGAAGGTTTTGACGACATAGCCGCCGTATTCACAAACGTGGGCAAAGTTGAAGAACGCCATGAAGCACGCTATCGCAAACTGCACGACAACGTCAAAAACCACACCGTTTTCAAAAAAGACGGCAAAGTTTTCTGGAAATGCAACAACTGCGGTCACATCATGGAAACCCTTGAAGCACCGCCAAAATGCCCGGTTTGCGAACATGGTCGCGAATATTTCGAACTCTGGACTGAAAACTACTGATTTTGCCAGTAATTTTACCAGAAGCCGCCGGAACAACCGGCGGCTTCTTTTTTAGTGCTTTATGTTAGAATTAATTCATGAGCAAGCCCGGCGAACCTAAAAGCATTTTTTCCAGGTTTCGTTTACTAACCTGGCTGGGCGCTTTTTTCTGTTTTTTTCTGGTGCCACTGCTGCTGACAAACGAAGGTCTGAGCAGCATGCTGCGTATTCGCTGCGCAACAGAACAAGAAAAAATCTTCAGCCAGATGGACAACCATCTCAATTTTCTGATTCAGCACGCAGACGAACCGCGCTATTTTCACCAGCTCATGAAAAATGCTTTCAATAAGGCCATTTTAAGCAATGCCCCGCAACAGAGCATCGAAAAAAGCATCAAATGGTTTAAAAACCGTTTTCCCGGGTCTTGCAAATTTATCGTATGGAATGACAGAGGCCGCGTAATAGAACGGCTAACCGATGAAAAAAGTTATAAATACATTGTCAACAATCTCAGAATATTTTTTAGCATAATTGCCGAGCACTGCCGGGAAAATCCGCCGGGATCTCCCGAAATTCTGCCAATTGTCGAAAAAAGAATAAACCTTTTCAGATCTTATCTTGGACGCTTTCTTGTGCCATCCCATCTGGCATTTCCTTTTCGGGTCGGAGAATACGGTCGTTGCATAATGGCGAACACGAGCGACAACTTTCCGCTTTTCTGGTTCGATTCGCGAGATGAGCTTACGGTTCTATGCTTTATAAGGCCTCCTCGGCAATATAATGCAGGCGTCAAACATGCCATTGAAATACTGAACAGAGAAAACTCCCCGATCACCACAGGCTTTATCGATCTTCGCAGGTTAAGTAAAGATTTGCCAGGCTTCAGTAATGATGAACAGCGCCTGCTGATTATCGAACTCGGAAAGTTTGAAAACGCCGCCCTGCCCCATCGCAATACCGCCAGTCATCTGATTTCTTTTAAGTTTTTAACACCTGATCTGCGTGGTTTTTGCATAACAGACAAACAGCAGCTTAAAATCGGCTACCCTGACCAGGTAAGAATAAAAACCTTCAGCAAAATAGGCGCGGCTCTCATAGTGCTGCTTTTTATCGCATATTGTCGCAGTCTGCGGCTGCCGGCGACAGCTTTTTCGATCAGAACCCGCATTGCATTTCTCTTCATCTACGCAAACGGGCTTCCGCTAATGATTCTGGGAACCATCGGCTATGAATATCTGCAACAACGAGGGCATTCGCTAACACAAGAAACTCACAGGCAAAACAGTCGCATAATACAAGAGGTAGATGCCGGCTACCAGCTTTACCTAAAAAATCTCGCCTTAAAAGCGAGACAACAAACAGCAGGCTTCAAGAACAAGTTCTTAGAGCGGCTTCCAGACAAAACAGACGCAGACGAACTACAAAAAATTCTCAGCAACCTCGATGCAAATGAAATTTACGTATTTGATGCCGGCGGTGAGACTCTTATCAGCTGTAGAAACAATCACCGGGCAACCTCGCAGACTTTTATGCGCATGTATGCGGCGAGCACCATAGACTTTGCCAATCAGAATGAAACATTCGACGCACTGCGAAAGAGTGAAAAAACAGAGACACATCTGGCCAAAACAAGCACTCTGATAGTAAGTCAGGTCGGAGTATTACAGACACATCTTCTTTCGAGATTAGAACGAATCGACACATACACATTCGGCATAGAAAATAAAATGTGTTTTGCCGCTCTTCTCGGCAACCGCAAGGCGCGCAAGTTCCATTCGTTAATGATGATTTCATGGCGCAAAGAAGACACCCAGGCGGCATACGCCCGCGAACAGATACAGCGTTTCGGCAGAAACTCTGAGGGCATTTTCCTTGCAGGCATGGCCAAACATAACGGCGCAATACTTTGCAAGAACGACTTTGAAAACAAAAGTCTGAGAAAAACCCTGCAAAAAGCGATCAATCTTCAATATGCCCACGAAAACTTCGTTACATCAGACGGTAAAAATTATTTGCTGACGGCCATAGCCGGTCGCCAGATGGAAAACATCGCGCTGGCCGCAGTTATGCCCGCAGATTTTATCAATCTGGATATTCAGGCCGCCAGAAATCGGATTTTATTACTGGTTTTCGTGAGCATGCTGATTATTGGCGGCATTATCACAGCGTTATCAAGGCATTTCATTAGGCCGCTGCGAGAACTTGCAGAAGCCGTAAGGCAGATCGGCAGACAAAATTTTGCGCACCGCGTTTCTATTGATAGTGGCGACGAATTTGATGAACTTGGCAAGGTTTTTAATACCACCATTGAAGGTATGGCAGAACTCGCAATAGGTAAAATAGTTCAGGAGGCTCTTTTGCCGCCGGAAAATTACACCGCCAACAACCTGCGCATATTTGCCAGAACCGCCACAATGACCAAACTTGGCGGCGATTACTTTGATTTTTTTAAGCTGCCGGGCAACAAAACGGGCATATTCATGGGTGATGTTGCCGGGCACGGCATTCCGGCAGCGCTGATTATGGCAATGGCAAAAAGCACGGTAACAATCAACAGCAAGACGCTGCTTGAACCGGCCCAGATGATCACAGCATTACACGGGATGCTTTACCGGCTGAAGCATGGAAACTTCAAGCGCATGATGACCTGCCAATATGCGCTCATAGACGACATCTCTGGTGAGTGCATAATTTCCAATGCAGGTCACTGTTTTCCAATAATTGTATCTGCCGATGCACGCGAATCACGATTTGAAGAAATGATCAGCACCCCTGTCGGCATAGCTCGCAAAGCGATCTACGACAATCGAAAACTCAGCCTGAAACCAGGCGAAACGATGATTTTGTATAGCGATGGCATGATAGAAGCCACAAATTCTGCCGGAGTGCCTTATGGCGTCGAGCGACTTCTTAAACTGGCGCGACATGGCTGGCATTCTGATCTTCAGCAGTATTATCAGAATCTTTTTCAGGCCAACCACGCATGGGCTGCTAAAGCAGAGGACGACATAACAATAGTGCTTGTGAGACTGGCGCCGGAGGTCGAAAATGTCTAAAAGCAGCCTGTCTATAAGAATATTAAAATGGGCATTACGAATATTCATTTTTTTGCTGATTCCGATGCTGATGATTTACTTCGGCTTAAAGCAGATAGAAAATCTGCGCCACCAGAACCAGCTTAAGATTCTTGAGCAAAAGTTGGAAAGCGCCCTGCCAAGCTTTGAAGCCTGCGCTGATACCGAAGCATTTCTGGCGAGAACTTTTCGCGAAGCATTTTACAATGCCATCAACAATGACAGCTGCAAAGTATTCGCCACCTACCACCAGCGTCTCAATAAAAAATTCGACTACATTCTCTGGAACGGTAACGGGAAAATTCTCGCAAACACTCTTAAGAGCGTCAGATTAGAAGGAAACGAGCGATTAGCCTGGCAGACAATAAGCGAATTGTTCAGCAAAAAGAAAGAACAGTGCAACGAAGAGGAATCAGCAAACCTGCGACGTATTTTCGGGCCGCAAATTGCAATAACAGCTATCACAGACTGCCGATCGCCTGATAACATCCGCCTGCTTCGCAATGACAGCATCGGTGAGCGGCCGTTAGCCTGGATATGCAGTGCAAAGGGGTTAACTGCAATCATTTTTGTCAAGCAAGAAGTTTTGCATGAAAAAATAGGGCTGAAATATTATGTATGTCACAAGCAACCAGACAAGAAGCGCTTCAAGCTTGGTTTTATACAAAACGGAAAACCGACAACAATTTCGGCATTACCTGATGAGCATGAAGCCCTGCAAATTTTGCAGCGTTGTAATCTTTTGAACAGGCAAAACTTTGAAAGCCAACACGCGATTTACTTCTCCAGGCTCATAGAAGATAATCTGACAGTTTTCGCCTGGGCTGAAAAGACAAAAGTTTTGGCTACAAATGATAGTTATGGGGCAATATCAGCCATCACTATTTTTCTGTTTATGCTGCCATGGGTTTATATCAGCTTAAAATCTGCGGTCAATGGCATGCCGTTACAATTATCGATTTCATGTAAACTGGGGCTGCTTTTTGTTTATTCAAATGGTCTGCCCCTGATCATGCTGTTTTTCGTCGGCTATGACTTTATCAACCAGAAACAATTCAGTCTTTTCGACGAAATACACGAACGCGGCACACTTCTGCTGCAAAACCTTGATGAACGGCTTGAATCAGAGCATGCCATGCAGATAATCAAGTTAGAAAAAGCGATAGAAAAGCTTAAAAGCTTTACTGACGGCAAAAGTCTGACACCTTCCATCTACGGCAAATTCGTGACAGAACTTTGCCGGGGAGATAAAGAAGACGTCGGCATGCGCATTTATCTGGTCGCAAGCGAAGCCAACCTTTTTGGCACAGAAGAGTCGCTTTATATCGACGACCAGCGCCACATTATTTCCAAAGAAAAAGCTAGAACCATTGGGCAAAAAAAAGCTGATGAAATAATGGTTATAAACAAGCTTGGCAAGTTTATTCTTTCGGGAGTCAACGGTAAGGTGAGCGATTCGCGCAGTTCAACCGAAGTCGAGCTCATTGCCGAATCAGCTGTGCAAAAACCTCTGGTGGAAGTAAGGCATGATTTTCTTGCAGCCAACGGGAAAATTACGGATTGGGGTCTGGGTACTAACAAAAGCCCATCATACACAAAACTGATTGCGGGCAAAGACAGTAAGGAATACGACTACTTATTAATTACAAACTGGGGAATCGATACCCTTGAAGAGGCCTACCTCAGGCGTCATTTTCTCAGCGCCAATCGTAATATTAACGAATTACAGATATGTCTGAGCAATGAAGAAAACAACCTGTTTTTTCCGACAGAAACTGCTAACAGAGTAGAATTGCGGGCATACGTAAACAATTTTACCCGAAAGCCTTGTGAGTCACGGCAATTTATCGAAATAAACAATCGTGAATATCTGATAATGGGCTTTCGCGGCAAATATTTAGAAAACTTCGTTTTATTTGCGCTGTACCCGGTTGACGCCGTCAAAAAGAAGGTTTTTCACGAACAAAAGATACTGGTCACGGCAGGCATACTGTCAGTGCTGCTGACCCTGCTTCTTGGGCGGCTTCTCTCGCACAGCTTTCTTTTTCCACTGCAGAAACTTGCTATGGGTGCTGAAGCAATCAGAAAACGCGATTTTGCATTAAGACTACCAGAACTTGGACGCGATGAATTCGGCGAAATAGCACATATTTTCAACGAAACCATGGTCGATCTTGAAGAGTTAAAAATCGCCGGTGTTGTTCAAGAGCACCTGCTTCCGCATGAACTACCACAATGCAGTCGCTGCAGCATTTATGGAAAGATCGTTTCGACAGGAGATCTTGGTGGCGGCTATTTCGATTATTTTAACACGTCTCCGGGCAGATTCAGTGCCATGGTCGGCAACGCAAGTGGCAAGGGCGCAGCTGCAGCACTAATTATGGCCATAGTAAAAGCTGGCATCATGCAATCGCCTGAGCAACTCGAAAAGCCAGCAGATCTGGCACTGCGAATTCACGAATTGATCATGGCCGCAAGCAAAGACGTGCAAAAAGCCATGGCTTTTCAGTATATAAACATTGCAGAAGAAGATGGCATCGCAAACCTCTGCCTGGCTGGTGGTAACCCGGCTCTCTTAATCAACTCCGAAACGGGCAGTGCAAAAACAATCGAAACATCTGATTATATGCTTGGCGTGCCTGAAGCCTCAGAGTTCAGCTCATACCAGCTTAAACTGTCTGCAGGCGAAGCGATAATACTTTACAGCGATGGAGCTGCAGAAGCCCAAAGCAATACTGGCGACAGGTCTGGCCTGGCAACCCTGCAGAAACTGGCCATAAAAGCATATGATCCTGATCCGGCTATATACTGTGAAAAGCTTCTTAAGGCGCATCCTGATTTTACAGGTCAAAAACCGCTCGAACAGAACATGACGATACTGATCATAACCTTTAACAAAGCTCTGTCAGCTAACACTGTCTGATTGAGCTTCGTCTTTTTCAGACTCAGGCTGTGACCTGCTGATACTGAAAACAAAGCCCGCCAGGAGCATAACAAAAGAAACAGCCATAAGAATGCCAGCCCATGCCAGTCTTGACAAACCAGAGGCATAGGAGACGGCATAATTTGCGCCTCTTAACATCTGCCAGCCAGAATACCAGCAACATACTACCCCTGTCACACATGCATTAAAGGCATTATTACGAGTAACCCATGTCACAATCAGGCCGGCAAAAAGAAGCAGATGATTTATAATAACCGGCAGATTAAAAACTGGCGAAGTAAGCATAACAAGTATAACAAACACCAGCATTATAATGCTGTCGGCCACATTCAGGTCATGGTCGGTCTTTATGAGGTGGCGCCATAATGTCTGGGCAAAAAACGCCGCTCCAAGCAGCCACGGCGCAATTACAGCACCAACAGGAATAGTTGAAACAGCCGCATGACAAGAACCAGACATCAGGTTTAAAAACATTTGCAGTGGCAGAAGAATGAATGGAAAAATAATCAACCAGCGCCAAAAGCTGGTTTCGTTACCAAGATATTCATTGGCACTAGAAACATTGAGCTGATTATTTTTCCAGTTTTCGATAATGAGCGGCAGGTGAATAAGCCCGGCAATCAACCATAATGAATAAAAAACATAAGAGCCGTCAAAATAACCGAAGCTTTCTCTGCCGATCGAATCAACCAGAAAATATGCAATTTTAGGAGAAACCCAGACAAGAATAAATGCCGCAAGCACGTAGAAAATGCGGTTTCTATAGACTGTCAAAGCAAGCACCTTAACAACCGCAGCAAACTTTATAATTGCCAGCACAATGTAAATAGTCGTGGCAATACCGCCGACCATGGCATTAAGACCCGAAATGCGAACCTGATAAAAAGTCAGATCACCCAGAAAAAGCAGTACAAAAACAAGCAGCAACTTGCCGTGTTCAGGCTGAATACGCTTTTTAAGAAGATATAAAGCCATCCCGATCATAACTATTTCGTAGAGATTCTGTATGGCAAAAAAACCACTTATAGTCAAAACAGAAACCTTGCCGGTCTCAAGTTCTGAGCCGACGAGATAGAGCCCTGCAAGCATCAAAACGACGCTTAGCAGGTATAACGGGTTGTTTTTGCGAAACCAGCCGGCGATGCTTGCAATCTCAGCAGTCATAATCCACCTCCATGTTATGTAAAAATAAAACAGGTAAAATCAATGTGCATTCAACCAGCTGAGCAAAAGAGGTGCCATCACATAAAATCGCTGTCAATGCGATAACTGATTTGCGTGGTGCGTCAGAAACGCCTATTTCGAGACAGTTCTGGCGCACAATTCATGACTGTAAAAACTCGTTGATTGCTTCACTTCGTTTTTGCGAAATCTACGGGTTTGCTGTATTCTATATGCGAGGTACAGGCGATTTATCCGGGCAGCAAGGATTTTATGAGCAGTCAGCCACAAAAACTTTCTCTCAGCAAGAGATGGCCTATCGCTTTCTGGTTTGGTGCGGCTTTCTGCTTTTTTATTTTTCCGCTTTTTCTGATAGACGTTGGCCTGGAAAACATGCTTCCGACGCGGCGAGAACTGCAGAAGCAACAACTTTACCGCGATCTGGGCACTCATATTGAGCCTCTTTTGCAATACAGCAACAGCAGGCATTATTACCATTCAGTTCTAAAAAAAATTCATGACATTGCCGCCGAGCAGTCAAATCCCTTTAAATACCTCAAACGCGCTATCGACAATCTCAAAAAGCACAACCCTGAGATTTTCAAATTTATTGTTTACGACGACAAAGGCGCAATAATTGATAACCTGACTGACGAAAAGGGCTATCGCTACATACTCAAAACTATCCATAGCGTTATTTCTGAGGTCAGACAAGACGTAAGCGCTAATTATCCCGGGTTCCCAGAAAATCTTGCCGTGGTTCACAACCGACTGAACCTGCTGCGCTCATATCTCGGCGACTTTTTTATTCCGGAAAATCTCAACCTGCCGCTTCTTCGTAACAACATTGGCGAGTGCATCATGGCTTCTGCAGAAAGAGCAAAATCTTATTTCTGGTTTCAAGGCAATGATAAATTTACTATGCTGGTACAGATCAGCCTCACCGGCATTGAATCTTCAGAATATTTAAAAAAGCTGGTAACGAGCATTAACCGAAACCCGAGCACGCAGATGAAAAGCGGCATAGCTGATTTAATGGAAACGGGGCGGATTTTTACCGAAATTGATGCCAGACACAAAGCAGAACTGCTTCTCGGACTGGCCAAATACGAAAATTTTTCGCAACAGTATCTTGAAACAGACAATTTTTTAATGGTCGTGCGCGTTCTTACACCCACAACCAGGGCCTTTGCATTCATAAACAAACAAAGCGCACTTATTAACCCGGTTTCTATGCGACACAAAATACTTTTTAGCGCATCGGCAGCTATCTTGTGTTTAAGCGCTCTCTTTATCTACCTGATTATCATACGAGGGCATATCTTCTCTATAAGGCTTAAACTGGCGGTGCTGTTTATATACGCCAATGGTCTGCCATTGATGATTCTTGGATTTATCGGCTACGAATATCTTCAGCAGACGAGACGCCTGCTGCTTGATCAGGCACAGACAAAAATATCGCAACTGCTCGACAACTTTGATTCACGTTTTGTTACCATCAAGCATGAATATGCAAGCAGCCTGAACAACGTCGTCAAACAAATTAACGACAATTATCGCCAGCAGCAGATCTTAGAAAAAGATCTTAAAAAGCTCGTAGAACTAGTAAACTCGACGCATCCATATGATTTTATGATCATAGGCAAAGACAGTAAACCCAGACTGTCTCAGGTCACCGGCAAAAAAGCCGGCAATTTTTTTGCGAATATGATCAAAAACATACTCGAATTCATCAATTACACTGAATATACCCCCCAATGGCGGTTTACCGAAGATGCTGACGTCAGCGGGCATAAACACAAAATAAATACCCGAGAAATTCTTGCAACCAGAACTATTGTTTTTCACAGGTTTTTACAAAATGTCGGAAAAATCAACCCAGAGCAAATGGGCTCGGAAGGAAGACAACATTACTGGCAAATGCTTGGTGATGTTGCCAAAAGGAGTTTCGACTACATTATAGCCGCCTCATGGAATCATCACACCATACAGGAGGCGTATATAAAAAAGAACATGGAGAGCGTCAATCAGAACTCCGGACAAATCAGGTGTTTTGCCATCATCGAAAAAAGTGGTATGACATACCCGGAAAACACACAGTTGGAACGCTCAATTTTTGAAATGTTCAGACAGGCATTCAATCTAAAAGCAGCTCGGTCTGACAGGCTTGAATTTGGCAATGCCGCCTATGCGGCTTTTGGAAAGACCGGCAGACAACTCGACAAAGTCGCTCTGGTTGGCCTTTTCCCTCTACAGACTCTCGAAAAACAAATCAGTGAACTCAAAACAAGGCTTTTAATTTTTGCTCTTCTCAGTCTCAGTCTCACTCTCGGAATCGGCAACATGCTTTCGGCACAGTTTATGAAACCGGTAAAAGAGCTGGAAAATGGCGTAAAAGCTATCGGCAGGCAAGATTTTCGTTATCGCCTGCCAATAACTTCCGAAGATGAATTCGGGCATCTTAGCAATGTCTTCAACAATGCCATAACGAGTCTCGAAGATCTTGAAGTGGCCAGAATTGTTCAGGAAAATCTTTTTCCCCAGGAAAGCCTTAAACAGAATAACCTTGAGGTTTTCGGAAAAAGTGTCACCATGACCCGGTTGGGCGGCGACTATTATGATTTTTTTGCTCTGGATGAATCGAAGACGGGTGTATTGATGGGCGATGTAGCAGGGCATGGGGTTCCGGCCGCCATGCTCATGGCGATGGCTAAGGCTTCTGTTCTGCTCAGCGAAGAAGAGAAACACACGCCATCATTGCTTCTTTCAAGCCTTCACAAGGTCATTCATCGCGTCAAAAGCAGCAAAATAAAAAGAATGATGACATGCCAATATTTCTGCATCGACTCAAAAAGCGGAGAATACCAATTTTCCAATGCCGGGCACTGTTTTCCGGCGGTTATAAGAAACAACGGCCATAAGGTAGAACTTCTTGAGCTGGTGGGCACGCCGTTGGGCATCGTCAAAAAGCCCAGATACGAAGACCTCTGCGGCAGTCTTGAGCCCGGCGATATCATGCTTCTCTACACAGACGGCATCATTGAATCAAAAAATCATGCCGGCATCGAAATGGGCTTTGATAATTTTACCGAACTTCTTGCCCGCGAGTTCGCCCCTGACCTTGATCTTTATTACCAGCGCATTTTTAAAGGCTACAAGGATTGGGCAGCATCAGCTGACGACGATATAACCATGGTTTTGATTAAATATTACCCAAAAGAGGCTGCGTCATGAGCGAAAAAATGAGGCTATGGCGCTGGATCGCCTTTATATTCTGTTTTATTGCTGTTCCGGGTTCGCTTATGTTCTATGGCATGAACTATATGCAGCAGCAGGCATCAGAAAAGAATCTTAACGAAGCACGAGAAGAAGTTAATCAGCTCTATAAAGATTTGCAAATTTTTGCAGATCCTCAGAATTTTTGGTGCCGTTTTCTGACGCAACAGTTTTCTGACGGCGAGATAGACAAAAACAACCCGGAAAAAAGCATAGCCAAAAAAATTTCAGAGTTGCGTAAAAATCTGTATTTCGATTACGTGGTTTATTCGCCAGAATCAGGGCCACTATCAACTTCGCTGGCTCTGAAACCTCGACAAGACTGGAATCTAGCTCTTAACCTTGCCTGGAAAGTTTCCTTTAATCGCAGAGACAAAGTAACAGAAGAAGAGCAGCTTGCCAGCGGCCGAGTTTTTGGGCCACAGTTATCATGGGAACACTTCGACGATAGTCACAACAACACAACCCCTTATCTGATATGGGCCGACAGTAAATTAGAAAAACCCCTGATCTGGGAGATAACAATTCACAAAATATTGGTGATGATCTTCATTCGACCGGCTGATCTTGATTCTAAAGAAGGTATCTGGAATCTGCTGTCTGAGTTTTCTAAGAAATCGGCGAGCCGCTTCAATTTTTCTATTCAAACCGGCAATAATACCTTTCGGCACGCTCAGCAGGAGTATGCCCGAGAAATAGAAAAATCAAAGACAGATGCACGACAGCAACAATCAACATTTCAGGTTACCGACCGTCTGCTTATCTTTTCACATTTTTTAAGACCAGACCTCACGATACACGGTTATATAACCCAAGACAGCATTGTCGACCGATCTTTTTCAAAGCCCTTCATTCTGCTTGGTCTCATTTTCATTATCATATCAACAGGGCTGGGAAATTATTCGTATCGCTTGTCGACAAACAAAACGACAGACAAAATATCGTTGCGCTGGAAACTTCGCTTTCTATTCTTTTTCGCCAATGGCCTGCCACTGCTGGTTCTTTTCTTTATCGGCACCGACTACCTGAACCAGAAACGCGACACATTGTTGCGTGAAATACACGGCAAAGGCATGGCGTTTTTGCAGCATTTTGATGAAAAACTTGAGATAGAATATGCGCGCACGATAGTCGCCAAGAAAAAAGCCGAAAAAAGGATGATAAAAAGAATTGCACAAGAGAACCTCAGCAATAAAATACTCGAAGAATTCGTAGAGTCTCTGGGAGAGCACGCAAAAAAAACGGCTCTGGTAGTTAACGGCAGCGATGCAGTAGCAACCAACGGGGGGATTTACGATGCCAAAGCCGGGCTTGCCCCGGCGAATAGGGATGACCGCTGGAAAAACCAGATGGATTACACCAGAAAAGTTGGCCAATTCTTTCTAGACAAAATAAACGGCACAAAAATGTCTGAAAAAACGTCAACCGAATTTGAGATTTTTATTGAGTCGGTCACACAAAAACCACTGGCAAACTTCATCTATGAACTGTTGAGAAAGCGCGGTTCGTTTATACAATGGGGTTTCGGGCAAAATGTTGACCCGGCCATTATCGACACCTTCAATCTCGAAAACTCAACAAAAGCAGATTTCTTTTTTCTCACTACTTTTAACAGCCTGTTTTTTCAGCAAGCTTTTCTAGAAAAACACATTTCACAGGCTAACCGCAACGATATTGGCCTCAAAATTATAGCGATGCGAAGCGCTGACAGCAGCGTACCAAGAAAAGCATATCTAAATACTGCCCTGCGCGAATTTGCCATGACCCTGACTTCGTATCCCGGCAATGAGCTGAAATACATAGATTACGAGGCAGAAAGACACCTGGCAATAGGCATAGAAGGCAAAAACATTAACGGCTATAAACTTGTCGGGCTTTTTCCGCTTGAGATAATTGATTCAACAATCGCAAAACAAAGGCGCCAGCTGTTCTTGTTCGCCGTTCTCAGCCTGCTGATGACTTTCGGACTGGCGCAGGTTATCGCGCACGGTTTTTTAGTGCCCCTGCAGCTGATTACCTCTGGTGCTCATGCGATCGAAAGCAAAAATTTCAGCCACCGCCTGCCCGACCTCGGAATGGATGAATTCGGGGCAATGGGTCAGATTTTTAACAATGTCATGGTTGATCTAGAGGAACTTTCGGTTGCAAGCGCGATCCAGGAGCAATTGCTTCCTCAGCAGGCTATAAACAGCGGCAAATTTAGCCTGTTTGGGCGCAGCATTTCAATGTCAGAACTCGGTGGCGACTACTACGATTTTCTTGAGCTGCCAGACAACAAATTCAGCGTTTTGCTCGGCGATGTAGCCGGTCATGGCGTAGGAGCCGCACTGATAATGGCAATGGCGAAAGCGGCTATAATTCAATCAGATCATCTTTTAAACCAGCCGGCTGCTCTTCTAGAGCGCCTACACAAGCTAATTTACAATTCCAAAACAAAAAAACAGAAAAAAATCATGACTTTTCAATATCTACAACTCGACAAAGACACGGGAAAGGGCACTTATTCGAATGCCGGAGCCTGTTCGCCAATGATAATCCGCAAAAAAAGCGGCACAGTAGAAGAACTTTCACTAACCGGAGCTGCCCTTGGCGCATTCAAAAAAGGAAACTTCACAGAAACCGAGGTTGTCTTCAATTCTGGTGATGCCATAATCTTCTATACCGATGGCATAGTTGAAGCACGCAATGAGAAAAACGAAGAACTTGGCTACGATAATCTCAAAACCCTGCTCTACAAAGCATGGGATACAAACGCAGAAACCTTTTACCAGAATATTTTTCGAGAATATACCGAATACATAGGCAACAGAGAGGCACAGGACGACCTGACCATGGTAATCCTTGTTTACACGCCTTCTGGTGAGACCGACCAGTCGGAGGTTATAAAACAAACGAATGCCTGAAGCGGTAAAAACAGCAAACCAGCAGCAAAGAAGCAAGCTTTTGGTCTATATGCAAAAAACACTGTCGCTGATGGTGATGTTTTTCTGCTTTTTGCTTTTTCCATGCTTTATCATACATTCATCGCTGAAACAGCTATACGACGTAAATACAGGCAATCTGCGCCATCATGAGCTGAAAATGATGAAAGAACGCCTGGACTACCTCGAAAAATACAGCAACAACAGCCAATACCTGCATTGCCTGCTCAAAACAATTGTAACCAAAGCACAAAATTTTTCCAGGCCGGTAGAGTTTCTCGCAAAAAACATAGACAATCTAAAAAAACAATACCCTGACAAAATAGAATTCATCGTCTGGGATGATAAAGGAGCCGTCTTAAAGCATCTCACAGACCGCCGAGGATACAACTACATTCTAGGCAAACTTTATGAAGTTCTCAAAGAAGTCAGTAATGCAATAAGTGTTGACGCGCAAACTTCGATCAACAACCTGAAAACGGTAACACGCAATCTGAATATTATAAGACAATTCGTCGGAAAAATTTTTATCCCTGACACTCTGCGAAAACCGTATATGCAAAGCAATGAAGCCGGCCCCCTGCTTTCAGACTTCGGTAATCCGCGCCCATTCTTCTGGTATCAGACGGGTAATAAAATCAGTCTTGCATGTTTTATCAGCAAAGACCTTATCGAAAGCACTTCTGGGCTCGAAAAAATTTCAAAAGTCCTCAATAAAAACTCACGAAATATCATTACCGGCTTCTCGACAGGCGAAAACCCGACATTGCCGATAACAGAGGTTCCACCAGAATTTAAAAGCGTTTTGTCTATAGCTCTTGCCTGTTTTGAAAACGTTGCAGAACCAATTTTTGAAAACGACAATGCCCTGGTAAGCATGAGTATGCCACAACCTGGGATTCGAGCATTCTGCCTGGCTCCCAAAAATCAACAATTGTGGTCTCAGAGCATCAATCTGGATATCAGGTTTTTAAGAATCGTCGGTTTTCTTTTACTTTGCTGCCTGATTCCATGGCTGTTTATAAGATTCAGGCAACAATTTTTATCTATCCGTTGGAAACTGACCGCTCTTTTTCTTTTTGCAAACCTTGCGCCGCTCTTGATTCTTGGGTTTATTGCTCACGATTACCTCAACAACAAGAAGACATCCCTCAAAATTGAAGTCATAAATGACTTGAACAAACTGATACGCGACTTTGACGCTCGTTACGCCTCTATCAAATACGACTTTTCTAGGCAACTTAACCGTGAGCTCGATCGAATAAATCTGGCCTGTGCTAAACGACCGTTGCGAGACGATGAAATAGAACATATAAAAATGTTCACCAGACAATTTCTTCCATCAGAGGCTTATCTTATTGCAAGCAACGGCAAAAAGGTCTTCCATTACCAGGACTCAGGCAAAATATCCATTCAGAATTTCAGCTTTGTTGAGGCACTCGGTTCGGCAATTTTGATGTTCTGCAACAAAATCATTGCAGTTCGCGATAAAAACAACGTGTTCAGTGCAATCATGTCGCCTTACGACTCTGATTTTGTGCGCAAAGCCTTTCGTGACAAAGAAAAAGTTATCCCCATCAATATGGGGAACGCGCAAAAACAGGTCTATTACTATATTTTAGGTGACCATGAAAACTACTTAAACAATTACCTTTTGATTGTCTTCTGGGACGACCTCCACTTTCAGCAGCAATACATCAGTCGTTATCACCAGAGCCTTGCACGCAAATCACCAAACGCCTCATTTGTTTCGCAAAGCAACGATGGAAGGCACAGCTGGCCAACGGAAAGCCTTGATATTGAATTGCAAACCAACATCGAAAAAATCTCAGGCCTTCGCGACAGCTTGACCACTACTATAAAAAAAGACGGAGAATCGCATATTCTCTCAGGTTTAAAGGGCAAAAGCCTGAACAATTTTATTATCGCCGCAACATATCCCGAAAAAATTATCGAAAAGCGCATAAACAGGATAAAAACGCAAATGTTCGCAGGAGCCATCCTGAGCCTGCTGCTTACAATTGTCATCGGGCAAGCTCTATCAGCACAGTTTTTAAAGCCAGTTCACAATCTAAGTCAGGCAACTCTCGCAATCGGAGCCCGCAACTTCGGGCACCGAATTCCTCAAGGAGACGAAGACGAATTCGGGCATTTGAATCAGGTATTTAACCGCGTAATAGAGGGTCTGGGCGAACTTGAGGTTGCCAGAATTGTACAAGAAAGCCTTTTTCCCGGCAACAGTTTTAAAGCGGGAAGCTTTGACATTTACGGAAAAAGCGTAGTAATGACGACACTTGGAGGCGATTACTATGACTGTTTTAAGATAAACGAAGGCAGCTGGGGAATTGTTATAGGAGACGTAGCCGGGCATGGCGTTCCGGCAGGTCTTATGATGGCAATGGCCAAGGCCGGCGTTTTGATGGCCTCGGAGACAGAAAAATCTGACGCCGCCACTCTGACTACGCGACTTCACAAAGTATTTTTTGCCGTAAAAAATTCTCGACTCAAGCGAATGATGACCCTTCAGTATTTTGTAATGCAACCCGCATCGGGAAAATTTTCGTTTGCTAATGCGGGGCACTGTTTTCCTATTCTGGTCAAACCGACCGAGGGAATCGCCACTTTTATCGAACATGTATCAACACCTCTGGGTATCTCACCCAAAACCCGATACAGCAACTTTGAATTCAACGTAGGCTGCGGAGAAGCTCTTATTCTATACACAGACGGTATTGCCGAGGCCAAAAACGAGAAGGGCGAAGAATTCACCTTTGCAAGGTTCAAAGATCTCGCCCTGGCGCTATACGACCCAGATCCTGAAATTTATTACCGCAAAATCTACGCGGCCTATGAAAAATGGTCAGCAAAGCCTGACGACGATTTAACACTTATTATTATCAACAACAATGAGCACTGAAAAATTAAGCATAGTATCTTACCGTTTTAAAAACCTGCTTTTGTGGGCAATCACCACAATATGCCTGGTTGGCATACCGGCTGTTCTGGTCTTTGTAACTACGGCCCGCTATTTTTCGGTTATTGAAGAAGATCTCAAATTCGAATTCAAAATGAAACTTCAGCAGGCTACGAACGAAGCAACGCGCCACGTTAACCAGGAAAAGTTCTGGTGCAGGCATTTTCACGAAAAATTCGGCGAATTTGCCGCTGCCAACACCAGCTTAACCCATATAATCCACTGGCTCGAAAGGCAGAGACAGGTTTTTGACAATGAATTTGATTTCATCGCATGGGACCCGGATGGTAACCAGAAAGCGATGACTTTTAACAGCACGTTCAGTCAGGATGAATGGCGCAAGGTTTTTTATCTGACGAATGCGTTTTTTAGTTCTCCATGGGTTTTTTCATATAAAAACAAGATTGAAAGCGATATTGAAAAGGTCAGAGAGATTATCGGGCCACAGTTTATGAGAATGACCTTCCACAGCCTGCTTGATTCAAGAGAATACTCGCTCGGCTGGGTCGACAGCGCCGGAAGAAAACGTCCGATAGGGGCTTATTTTGTCGAGGCAGGCGGAGCTCTGTTGTTTTTTGACCATGCAAAGCTGAAACAATATTCAGGACTGCGTCATGTGCTAAAAACTTACGCCAGAAATGAAAGAAACATCGCCATTGGAACCCTGGATGCATCGGACAATGAGTTTCCGATATGGCAGACCGGAGCCATAATCGATGAAAAAATATTGCAACCAGGGTTCGATGAATGCGAAACAAAATCGCTTAATTTTGTGGAATTAGCTGAGCACTATATAGGCTTTGAGTTTTTAACCCCCAATTTGCGCATTTTTGCCTGTATGCCGCGGAAATATAACGAACTGGCAATTCTCTGGCGCGCCACTATAGCCGCCATGCTGTATATTTTTCTTATGCTGCCTTTTTTCTCCTACACGTGGAAAACTTTGGCAAACCAGCTTCCCGGGCGCGCGTCCATCAGACTCAAACTCGCATTCCTCTTTATTTTCGCAACCGGCATACCTCTTCTGGCGATGGTCGGGATATCTCAGGAACACTACCTGCACAAACGCCTGTCACTGATGACAGAGGCCCAGCAAAGATCAATTGAAACGCTGCTGAGCTTCGATCGTCGCTATCAATCGGCATTAAAAAATACCGCAACTTACCTTGATAAGTTTTTTATAAAATGGGCCAGAAACAGCGCAGGAAAAGAGCTTGATGAGAATATGCTAAAAGATGTTCGAGAGCAGTATGAAAAAGTTTCGGCCCAGAATTTTTTTGTCATAGCCAGCTCAAGCAAGATTGTTGGTAACTCTGCCGGCCTTTTTTACTATAAAGGCGAGATAGACGTGCCTGTATTTGATTTAAAGCGCTCCAAAACATTTCGAGCATTTTTCCCGGCCCTCGAAAGCGACTTAACTACCGCAAACCTGGTCGGCAAAAAAGTTATGAGCGACCTGAACCGCGTAGAGATACCCGGGCACACCCTCAGCAAACTGGAAATCATAGCAGAATCGTTACTGCAAAAATCTTTTATTGAGATAACTCATTCTCTGATTGTTAATTTTGGATACATCAACCAGTGGGGATTTGGATATGCCAAAGATATGACTTATTTCAAATTTCTATCTACCGGCAATTCAGAGCTCACAGACTATCTTGCGATGTTTTTCTGGCAACCGGTTCATCTTCAGTCCATATTTATAAAAACAGCGGTTATACAAGCCAACAGGAATCCGGACGGCTTTAAACTGATCGCCCACAACCGTCTAAGAAGCAGCTTTATACCAGAGCTTGATTCTAACAATCTTCGACTTGAAACATTTGCCAAAAGGCTCGGGCAAAAGCCAACAGAAGAAATCGAGATTTTAACGGTAAACAATGAACAATACCTTGCAGTTGGTTTTAACGGCAGACACCTGGATTCTTTCCAGCTGATTGGATTATATCCCTTGCGAAATATTGAAATGGTAATCAGTCAGCAGAAAAGCAATCTTTTCATTCTTGGCATCTTCAGCATTTTACTGGCAGCAGGGCTAGCGCAAATTCTTGCAAAGAGCTTTTTAAAACCTCTGTCGGCATTGCGCGAAGGTGCCCTGGCCATCGAAAAGCGCGATTTCAGCCACAGAATAAACGAAACAGGCAAAGATGAGTTCGGCGAAATTGCATCTATCTTTAACAACACCATGGTTGGCTTTGAAGAGCTTGAAGTGGCAAAAATTGTCCAGGAGAGCCTTTTCCCGGCACCAGATTTTGCACAGAATCGCTTTAAAATTTTCGGAAAAAGCATTTCGATGGGTGAGCTTGGCGGCGATTATCTCGATTTTTTCGCAGTAAACGAAAATAGTTTTGCTCTGTTGCTGGGTGATGTCGCCGGGCATGGCGTCGGTGCGGCGCTGATTATGGCAATGGCAAAAACCGGCATTCTCAGTTCAGGCGAAAACCTTGCTTCGCCACAGACAATATTGGCGAATCTCCACAAACTGATTCTGGCTTCTAAAAACAGCCGGCAGAAAAAGATCATGACACTTCAATACATGTTCATAAACAGTATTACCTGTGAAGGTCTTTATGCAAATGCAGGTGGTTGCTCGCCGTATATTTACCGTCACTCCCTGAACATTGTCGAAGAACTTAAAATAGCGGGCGCGCCCCTTGGTTCTTTTAAAAAAGCTACCTTCAGCGACTGTCAGATAAAATTTAATGAGGGTGATGCCATTATTTTTTACACAGACGGGATTGTTGAATCGCGCAACAGCAATGGCGAGGAAATTGGCTATGAAGGTCTGCAGAAAATACTCTGCAAGTCATATTCTACAGACCCGCAGGTCTATTACCAGAACATTCTCGACGAATATAATACTCACATAAAAGCGCAGAAAGCTCAGGACGACCTTACGATTATCATCATGGTATGTATGCCAAACGGGGCAACAGTTTAAACATCTTAGCTCTGCCTCTCTTTTTCGATCTCCCATAGCTGCAAATTTACACGATTTTGGTTATACTGAAAAAAATTATCGAAAGACCAAAGATTGCTCAGGACAACGAGATGAAAATAATTATAACGGACAAAAGTGGTCAGATTCTTTATGAGGGCAGCCCTGTGCTGCATGGGAATGGCGTCATAATCGGCAGTGGCAACGATTGCGACATTCAGCTCAACAAAATGGGTGTGGCTCGCAGTCAGCTGCAATTGCGCTACAATTCAGAAGGACATCTGACACTGCAGGATCTTCAGAGCCCATTCGGCACAATAATTGATGGCGTGAGAATCCAACCTGGTTTCGTCACTACAGTCAAGCCCGGTGCTTTTATCGAGCTTTCAGAAGATCTTTTCATGCAGCTTCAAATTGAAAGCGACGAAAAAAGATCTTCCATTTCAGACAACAAATTATTTCCGTTTTTTCTCGCCAGCAATGAATCATTTGTGAGACGTTGTTTTTCACAAATAAGAAGCAAAATACCGCGTCAGCACTACGCAGCCATTTCATCAGCCGAGGGCGAACTGGCAACCAGAATAAAAGAACTGTCAGCAGTCCTTGAAGTTACCTACGCTCTGAATTCTATAAACAGCTTTCCGAGAATGCTCGACTTCACGCTTGAGATGGCTTTAGCTGTAACAGGCGGTGAAAGAGCTATGATAATGCTCTTCAACGACGAAATGAACCGCCTTGAAACAGTGGCAATGCAAAACTTCGACCCGGCCGAACTGAATGACGACCTTCAGGCAACTGCGGGGCTTGTAAGCAAATGTTTTGACAGCGGCGAGTCAATGATCGGCTCTTCGCATAACTTCAAACTGCCGGGGCACAGAGGCAAGACGCCACACGAAGCAGGCATCATGTCAATCGCTATTGTGCCGCTCATGGAGCGTGAAACGATTATTGGCATTCTTTATGTAGACACCAGGCATTCTGACAACATTCTTACCTCAAGAGCTGAAGAGCTGATGAAGATATTTGCAGCACAGGCCGCAGTAGCTATTAACCGCACGCGCATGTTTCATTCTGCAACCACCGATTCGACCACCGGAATTGCCAATCAAAATCTATTTTTGCGAAGACTTACAGAAGAATTCTGCCGCGCACAGCGCCATCAGAAAGATATATCGCTTATACTCATGGATCTCGACCATTTCACAGAGATAAATGAAAACTATGGCGAGCACAACGCTGACCGGGTTCTTAAAGAAGTTGGCAAAATTTTTAAAAATGCTACCAGAATTCACGATCTGATATCGCGATTCGGAGCTGACACCTTTGCAATGCTACTACCGGAAACACCCTTTTCCGGAGCGAAATCAGTGGCGCTAAAATTAAAAGCGGCGCTGGGCAATACAAAGACACGAACCGACAAGGGGACTATCCAGATAACCGGCAGTTTTGGCATTGCAAGCAGCTCAAAGAGCACTCTGAAGCCGGCCGATCTACTCAAAGCAGCTGAAAAAGCACTAAAACTGGCGATTAAACGTGGTGGAAACCAGATAGTCTGAACCGCTGAACAGATAAAAAACAGGACGTAAAACATGATCAATCTTCTTGATGACCTGAATATTTCGAAAAGCAGAAAAAGCCTTGATGAGCTTGAAAAGCTTGCAGGCTTTTCCCCTAACGGAAACGAAAAAAATAAATATGCCGAACTGGCCGGAAAGCTTGTTAAAAAGCAAGAAAAGCAGCAGGAAGAGTCTGGCGATCATCTAGAAGACAAGCACTGGCAAACCCATAAACAGTTCGCAATACTTTTTGAGCATTTTGGGCGATCGTTTGCATTGTTTGTCGGCGATCTGCTCGACATCATACTCAGCGGCCCGGTGCAGGCACGTCTGGTCAACGAAATGATTGAAGAAAAAATCAATCGCATGCGCAAGGCCCGCGAAGCAGCAGCAACGGCGTCTACTCAAAAACACAAAGTGCAGGCAAAACGCAGTTCTAAATTTGACGTTGTGATTGGCGGCGAGAAACGTGTGTATCCCCGTCATTTTCTCAAACGCAAGGGCTTTCTTGCGACCCTTTTTCTCGACAGTGAAGAATACCCTGCCTTCAAAAAATTGATTAAACAAATTGAGCTTGTATGTCACGAAAGTGTTCAACAAGACGATATTCCCGCAACAGAAGCAGAAAGACAGAAGGCTCTCACAAAAATCATAAGTGAATTGCGCTACGAAATCAAACCGGCTGATGTAGTTCGAGCCTGGGCCCTGCTCGATGCAGACTGTTTTAAGCACCTCGAATGGGCTTTTAATGAAACCAAAAACATGCATCTGGTCAGACCAGATTTTTATGACGACCTTGACAAAGCTTATCGTGAAGGCAAAAAGCTGCTGAAATTGCTTATAGACGATATTCAAAGCGAGTTTCCGCCCACCGAAGAAAAGGGTGACGCTTTCGAAGACTACCTTAAAGACGTGCTCGAAATATACACACACCATCATTTTGTTTTAAAATACTTTCACCAGACCAGGCCTGCCGTTTCGCTCAAAGATTTCGAAATGACCAGAGAAGAACTTCAGGAAAAAATCGAAGATCTGCACGAAGAAGCAGATGAACTGAGAAAAAAACAAGCGCAGGCGGCTATAGAAAAAGATCAGGCGCAGGCAGAAGCACGCACATTAAAAAACCAGAATGAAGAGCTCAGGCAAAAACTTGCGCGCCTGGACCCGGCAGAAGTTCAAAAACAGTTACAGGCGGCTGAAGCCAAAGTCAAAGCAGCCCGAAAAGAGCTTGCCGAGACTTTTGCAGAAGAAGCAGAGCTCAGAACCGATATGCGCAAGCTTGACGAAGAAAATCAGGAACTAACCCGAAAATTGCAGCAACTGCATGCTATACCGGACGAAAGCAGTTACTCTGTTGAAAACCTCCTCAAGGGCAAGCGGGTGGTTATTTTTGGTGGCGTTGGCCGCGACCATTATCTGCCTATTCTCAAAGAAGCAGGAGTCGCGAACGAAGACTACGAATGGTATGAGGGCTATCACACAATCAGTCAGGCGAGAACAGCAGAGATTGTCGGCAGATGTGATCTTGCCGTCGTGGTTACGAGTTATGCGGGGCATCTGCTGCTTTACCAGGTAAGACCCTGTATAAAAGAAAACCAGCACTTCTTCAAAATTCACAACAGCGGAGCCGGGTCGTTGCGAAAAGAAATCGTTAAAACTTTCAAAAAATAGCTAAATCCACCCTGAACGGAATTCGTTCTCAATTATGAACATGACCCCCGAGGAACTCTGGAAGGAAGCAATAAGAGGCGACCAGCGAGCCTGGCAAAGTCTCTACGAGATTTTCGGCAGTCAGGTTTACCAGTTCTTTCTAAGAAACACAAGAAACCCGGAGTTGGCAGGTGACAAGCTTCAAGAGGTATTTTTGCGAATATTCAAGAACCGTGACTCATTCAAATACGGCTCACTTAAAACCTGGATATTTCGCATTGCCAGAAACCTGCTGATTGATGAATGGCGCAAAACCGGAAAACGCGAAATTCTCGATGAAACACTGCCCGAAACGGCAGACTCAGGAGTTCAGCTTGAAGAAGCGGTTATTGATGCAATCGAGCACGAGCAGATGGCCAGACTGATCGACGAAAGCCTTGACCAGATGCCAGAACAAGACCGCATGGCCGTGTGTCTGGTTTATATTGCCGGTCTGAGTATCCCCGAATTTGCAGAAGTAATGGAAATTCCTCCAGGGACTGCAAAAACTAGAGTCAGGCACGCCAGAATGGTTATGGATTCTCTTTTGCGAGAAAAAATGCAGATAAAAAGGTTTGAAAAAGGCCTATGAACTGTGCAGAATTTAAAAATACGACAAGAGAACTGCAGTCTCTGAAAGAACTTCAGGGCGACAAAGCTGCAGCAGAACACCTCGCCGGCTGCCCGGACTGCCGTAAGTTTCTGCGCTACGAAGAAAAGCTGCGCCAGAGCTTTGGTATGATTGCCCAGGAACCATTTCCTGCAAGTCTGGCTGTTAAAATTATGGCGATACAGACTGAAAATCTGCCTGAAGCAGAAAAATCAATACCCATCTACGATCGACTACGCCATTATTTCTCTGTGTTTCCATTTAAAGTAGCTATGGCTTCAGCCATCATCGGCTTTTTTGCGGCCTTCATAATTCTGCATTCGACCACTTTAAAGCCTGACATGGCACCATCGACAGATCAAACACAGCTTTCACTGCTGAAACAACAATCTTTGCCGACACAGCAAAGCCTCCGTGCACCAAAAACAACAGAAAGCGCGGATACAACTGTTGTAAAAAGTGAAATAAGCTTTGAAAAAGGCCATATTCCAGGCGCCATGAGCTTCACTCTCGAAGAATCACCACAATCAGAGCAGCTTGCTCCGGTTACCCCGAAACAGTTTTTAACGCCGCAGCCCGAACTAGCAATGTCTGGAAACAAGGCAAGAGCCATGAGCCCACAGGTAGAGAGCCTGATGGATTTTTCTAGCAGTGCCGCCTCTGAAAAATGCGAATCTGAATCTTCGGCAGACTTGTCAGAGCACTCTGTTGTACCGAAGAAAAGCGACAAAGCAGATATCCTCGGGCAGGAAATACTCGATTTGCTTACCAGGCATTCTGTCGAGCTGCCCGAGGGGCAGATAAATATCGAAGAACTGGCGATGAAAGGCTATATCAGCAGCCAGAAGCTCAAAGAATTGCGACCTCCAAGCGGCTGCAGGTGGTTTCTCTGCATAAAAAACGGGCAAAAAACAGTGCAACTCAAGAAAGATTAAACAGGCACAAAAATAGTTTCCCTGTTTCCTTCTGAATTCGATTTACCTGTAGAACAAAAATCTGGAGGTAAATCATGAAAATGACAGGCACGTTTTTGCCGGTGATGTTTTTGCTCGCATTCTTTTTGTACACAGGCAACAGCTCGACTGCAGTAGAAGAGCAGAATATTCAAAAAACCCGAAGACTCTTGCTGCAGATTTTTAACAAACTCAACCTGACAGCTCTAGAGGCAAAAGATAGAGTCTACCTCAACTCTCTAGGCGCTGGGTTTGACGAAGGCAACAATGAATTTTTCGTAGAAATTGCTGCAGAACAAAACAAAGGCGCCGGGCAGAACACTCTCGTCGTGGTCAGATGGGCCGATTGCGACAAGGTATTGCTCAGCATATTTCCACCGCCGGGCATGCCGCACCAGTGGCTCAAATGTCGCCTGCAAAAGCGCAATGATCAGATTTATGCACACATGCTCTATCTGCCGGCCGAGTAGCAGGCCAGCTGTAACGCTCACCAGCAAAGGGTTTAGACAAACTTTTCACAGCGTTTCCTTTATCAAAGAATCTTGTAATATTATTTGAAAGGGTGTATTCTGCTACAGGTAATATAATGTAACAAAGGAGATTTTATGGCACTCGAACTTAATAACACTAACTTTGACACTGAAGTAAAAAATTTTTCAGGCTCTGTCCTTGTTGATTTCTGGGCACCGTGGTGTGGTCCCTGTCGCATGATGACTCCGATTATCGACAGCCTTGCAACAAAATATGCCGGAAAAGTGAAAATTGCCAAAATCAATGTTGATGATAGCCCTGACATCGCTGCCAAATTCAATGTTGCAAGTATTCCGACACTGATTTTTTTCAAAAATGGTCAGGCTATTCACACTTCAACAGGTGTAGTTCCGGAAGCAGAACTTGAGAACCAGATAAAATCAAAATTGCTCTGATTTACCCCGGGTCCAAATTTCAAGCAGGAGCCTTTCATGAATCAAATTATCAGTAATGGTGCCGTAGAAGCTATTGTCAGAACCGATCATCATGACCCTTTTCAAGTTCTTGGAGCTCACGAAGCTGAATTTAAGAATAAAAAATGCGTTGCAATCAGGGCTTTTCTGCCAGACGCAGAAAAGGTCGAAGTAATCGACATAGCCAATGGCGAGGCATTTAAAACGAACCGGCTTGATAATGCCGGTTTTTTTGAAGCGATAATAACCGAACGCAAACAGATATTTGCCTACAGACTAAAAGCTCATTATGCAAATGGTGCCAGCGCCGAGTTTTATGATTCCTATGCCTTTATGCCAACCATCGGCGAAACTGATCAATATCTCTTTAACGAAGGCAACCATCATGAACTTTACGAAAAACTCGGGGCGCACATTCGTTATTTCGACTATCACAACGACAAATTAGGCGGGATTTCATTTGCGGTGTGGGCTCCGAACGCTAAGCGAGTCAGCGTAATAGGTGATTTCAACTGCTGGGATGGTCGTCGCCACGCCATGCGTTCGCTGGGCAACTCCGGAATTTGGGAAATTTTTGTTCCAGGTCTGCAGGTTGGCCAGAACTATAAGTTTGAAGTCAAGGCCCAAAACGGCAATCTGCTTGAAAAATCTGACCCATACGCTTTTTACGCCGAAATCAGACCTAAAACCGCCAGCAAGATTTACGATATTTCCGGCTACGAATGGCAAGATTCAGATTGGATGAAACATCGCGCCACCAGAGACTGGAAACGCGAACCTGTATCAATATTTGAATGCCACCTCGGCTCGTTCATGCGCAATCTCGAAGAAGGCAACCGCTTCATGACCTATCGAGAACTCGCCCCTCTGGTTGCCAATTATGCCAAAAAACTTGGCTATACTCATATTGAGCTGATGCCCATTACCGAACATCCTCTCGATATGTCGTGGGGCTATCAGGTTACCGGTTATTTTGCCCCAACCAGCAGATTTGGCAGTCCCAAAGACTTCATGCATTTTATCGACCACCTTCACCAGGAAGGCTTTGGTGTGATCCTTGACTGGGTACCAGCACATTTTCCTAAAGACGCGCACGGTCTTGCCCAGTTTGACGGAACAGCTCTCTATGAACACGCCGACCCTCGTCAGGGTGAACACAAAGACTGGTCTACGCTGATTTTTAACTTTGGACGCAATGAAGTTAAAAACTTTTTGATCAGCAGCGCCCTTTTCTGGATGGATAAATACCACATAGATGGCCTGCGCGTTGATGCGGTAGCATCAATGCTTTACCTGGATTATTCGCGCAAAGCCGACGAATGGGTTCCTAATGCCTATGGCGGGCGCGAAAACATGGAAGCTATCGAATTTTTGAAATATCTCAACAGCATCTGTCAGAAAAAACACCCGGGCATTATGAACATCGCCGAAGAATCAACTGCGTGGCCAGGCGTTTCCAAACCATGCGAAGAGGGCGGGCTTGGTTTCACCTTCAAATGGAACATGGGCTGGATGAACGATACTCTGAGCTACTTTCAGAAAGATCCGATTTATCGCAGATATCATCACAACAACCTGACATTCCCACTGATTTATGCATTTCATGAGCACTTCATCTATGTCATGTCACACGACGAAGTTGTTCATGGCAAAGGTAATCTGATAAACAAGATGCCTGGCGATTTCTGGCAAAAATTTGCCAATATGCGTCTGCTGTTCAGTATGATGTGGGCAATGCCCGGCAAAAAACTGGTGTTCATGGGTGCCGACTTTGGCCAGTGGAATGAATGGAACAGCAATCAAAGTCTGGACTGGCACCTGCTCGACTATGATCCTCATAAAGGCCTGCAGCGACTTATTTCGCATCTGAACCATCTGTATTGTAACGAGCCGTCTCTGCATCTCAAAGACTGCGATTCAACCGGCTTCGAGTGGATAAATTTCGACGACAGCGACAACAGCATAATCAGCTGGGTCCGCAAGGGTGATAACCAGGACGATCTGACTGTTTTTGTGGCCAACTTTACCCCGGTTCCGAGAACAGGCTACCGACTTGGCGTACCGCGCGAAGGCTACTACAAAGAAATCCTGAATACTGACTCTGAAATGTATTTTGGTTCAAACATGGGCAATCTTGGCGGTAGATGGAGCGAAAAACATGGCTGGCACTACCGCGATCAGTCTGTAGTTATCGATGTTCCACCGCTGGCGATGGTAGGCTTTAAACTTTCGGTCTGATAAAGAATTTGTGTCTTAACCTATGGCTGTTTCGTAAGTAATATTACGAAACAGCCTTATTTTTATAGAGCAAAAGATCCTGATGAAAAAAGGTTCTGAACAGCTTTTCCAAAGAAGGTTTCCGCTATTGTCCGCGGCTGCCTTCCTGGTTTGTTTTGCCTTTTTTCCAATGCTGCTGCTTAACACTGCCCTCGACCGCATTCTGCGGATTCAATACGACACCAGCATGCAAGAGGCTCGTCATAAGCTCGAAAGAGCCCTTGACGTCATAGAAAACAACGTTAACAATGATCGCTTTGCCCATCTGCTTCTCAACCGTTTTTTTTCAAACGCCAATGCTTCCGATGATCCGGCCGAAAAACTTGCTGCCGATATAAATCGCCTGAAAAAACGCTACCCTGACACGTTCTTTTTTATCGTCTGGAATGACAAAGGGCAAACCATTTCATCCCTTACCGACGAACCATCTTACGCCTATATTCTCAGAGAAACATTCAGGCTTTTATCGGACGCAGCCAAGAACACTTCACGGTTTTATACAGGGCTGCCCAGACAAATTCCGAATCTGGAAAAGCGTCTGAAAACTCTCAGACATTATCTAGGGCGCCTTCTTATCGCGAACGAAATAGACAAGCCCTTACAACCGGGCGAACTTGCCGGTACTATTCTCGCTGAGCCATCGGGCAACAAAAACAGGCTCTGGTATGGCATCGGCAAAAAAATCAGCTTTCTTTGCTTTATAAACCAGGATTTTTTTAAGAGCAAAGCCGGCATAATACACGCTCTAGGCCTGATAAGCCAGACCCAAAGCCAAATTAACGGTGGCATTTGTGAGTATCCGTTTGATGAGTCATCAGTTTTTCAGATAAATCGAGAGATATTGGCCAACGAAATTCTGATAGCCGCAGGCAAATTTGAAAATATGCATCCGGACAGCCTTATTTCACAGGGCAGGAAACTCTTTGCCTTCAGGTATATAAATCAGAAACAACGCGCTTTTGTCGTCCTTGATCTCAAAGGCTTGCTATCAGTTGGCGAACGCAAAAAACATCTGGTGGCCGACGTGTCTAAGTGGCTTATAGTTGCACTTTTTATTGGGCTGGTTTACTACCGCAAAACTGGCGTCAGATTTATTCCAATCAATTTTAAAATCACATGCCTTTTTCTTTACGCCAGCGGTGTGCCACTTCTCATCATCACCATTGTCGGCGCTGATTATCTGCAACAAAAGAGACAGGAGCTCATATACACACGACAAACAGAGGGTCTTGAGGAACTGCGCATAATAGACGAGTCTTTTGGCAGGTATCTTCAGAATCAGGGAGATCAAATAAACCATTATCTCAAAGCATCGGGGAAGCAGCATGCGAATGTCTTAAGCGACAAAAAAGCCTGCGAAAGCCTTAAAAGAGACATAATAAAAAAATACCGGCCCAATACTATAATGCTGATGGGAGCTGATGGCAAAAATCGTTTTTCTGAAGCAGACAATGAAATCTTTTCAGATTCAACGATTATCAGTCAGATAACCCGTGAGAACGTAGTTTTTTTTAACTCTCCCATCACATCCGCTTTGAATCTGAGCATGATTGCAAGGCCACTTGCAAACGAAACTCTCAGCAAAATAGAGAGAATAAATCAGCTCTCGCTTGGAAAGACCAATTGCTACGCATACTACTGTTTTATGGGCAATCCGTCAGAGCACACAATCAACTCTTTTCTTTACCTCTTCTGGCAACAGGAAAAACTGCAAAAAGCTTATATTGAAGAAACTCTTAAAAATAAAAACGATATAATCGCCTGCTTTACCGATTCAGATACCTTTGCCGACAACCTTCCCCTGTATGGCTCTGAAATAGCAGAACTGCTGCATAAAACACAACGCGCTCTGGTAATAAGAGATTCGGCCTTGTCGCACAACGGCAAAACTTATGCGGCAGCGGCTATGTGCGGAAAAAACCTCAACAAAACAACTCTGGCAACGCTTGTTCCCATTGAACAGGTAGATAATGAAATATGGGAAATGTACAAACAATTTGCATTTGTCGGCGCCGTGTTTTTATTTCTTTCTATTGGCGCGGGCTTTATTATGAGACGCCGCCTGCTGAAACCGTTGTTCGAATTCAAGCAGGCAATCGAATATATTGGTCAGCGCAATTTTGCGTGCAAAATCGAAAGTGATGGGCAAAACGAGTTCGGACAATTGGGAAAAGCCCTTAACAGCACTCTGGACAACTTGCGAGAACTTGAAGTAGCGAGAATTGTTCAGGAGAACCTGTTGCCAGGCAAAATTTTCGAGCATGACAGTATAACAGCATTTGCTGCGATAAATCAGATGTCGCAAATTGGTGGTGACTATTATGATTTTTTTGCCGTAAATGAGCAGCAGGCCGGATTTTTTATCGGCGATGTCTCTGGTCACGGGATATCATCTGCCCTGGTTATGGCCATGGCAAAAGCGACCCTGATTTATGAAAATTTCGCCGAACCTCAGCAAGAGCAACTTATGCGCAGCATGAACAAAACAATATTTAATATCAGGCAAGCCGGCTCAAAAGATTATATGACAGGCCAGGCAATATACATAAACAGCCTTACAGGAGATTTTTCAGTCATAAACGCAGGCCATTGTTTTCCCATAATTATAAGGGCTTCAAATGGCACAACAGAATATCTGCAGGCTCAGGGGCTTCCTCTTGGATTCAAAAAAAATATCAATTTTACAGCAACCAGAGCGCAACTGGCCGACGGGGATTTTCTTGTTCTTTATACCGACGGCTGGATTGAGGCAGAATCGGCATCGGGCGTGGCATATGGGTTCGAAAGATTTGCCCGGACACTTGCCAGCTGCATAGATAAGAATTGTGAACTTACAGCGCAAAAAATGTTTTCTGCGATCAGTAAGTGGGAGATGCAAAGGCATGATGACCTGACTCTTATAATCATCAATTACAGGCAGAAAAATGCTCAGCAATAACAGACATAACAGTTTAAGTCGATTTGAAGCTGCTTTTCTTATATTCAGCCTCTTCATTATGCCTCTTTTTCTTCTGCGCGAGGCTCTTGCATATTTTGAAAAATACCATAATGAAATACTTCTGGGCTCAGCCAGAAAAGAAATAATGCAACCGCTGCATGAACTCGCGAAATACCACGACAGCAGCGCTTTCTGGTGCCTGTCTTTGAATGCCGCGTTTAATAACAGCAAAAAGCCTCAAGAATTGGCCCCCAGAATCGAAAATCTAGCTAAAAAGACCGGCGAGACCCTGCAATACATAATATGGAGCAAAAAAAAGAAAATAGCTGCTTCGAACTTTCGGTCAGAAGCAATTTCAGAAGCATGGAAAAATCTGGTTAAAGATCTGTTTGCGGCTAATTCTTTTAGCAACAAACAAGATCAAAAACAGGCTGAAAATCGTGTAAAAGAACTGTTGGGGCCACATTTTTTCGGAGAATATTTGAATATGTCCCGCAGCTCTGACAATCCCAGATTGAGCAATGCAGACGCAGCGGCCAGATTTCCGCTGTTCTGGCTTAATCACAATGACCGTATGACTGCAATTGTTCTGTTCAGGCCTGATGTGCTTAAAAGCGACCACAGACTTCATCTGCTATTCGACAGGTGGCAGCATAAAAACAGTCAACTGCTGCACTTTAATGAAAAAGACATAGAATCAGACCGTGTTGCCACCGATTTAAAAAGGGCATTTAACGAATTTAAAAAAAATGGAAAAAAATTCTTTAATTATGGCAATACCCTGATCGGCATTGCACAACTGGGTCGGTCAGAATACGTAATCAGCCACAGAAAGCTGTCAGAGTGGCACAAACAGGGAAATAAGAGCACCATGCTGACCGGCATGATCATGGCACTTCTAATGCTGCTGGTATTGCGCTCAGCGCCAGAAATAACCAATCCGGCAAATGCTTCTATCAAATCGCAACTATTACTGCTGATGGTTATATGTTCAGGCATTCCAATGCTTTTGCTTGCACTGACGGGCATAGAACACCTACAAGAGAAGCGCCTGCACCTTGTCAAATTATCTTACCAGTCCTGCGTCGATTTTTTACAAGAAATTGATAAACGCAGTCAGACAGAAATTTCACAGGTTCTGAACAAGTCACAAATAGCGGCAGAAAAGCTAAAAGTTTTCAGCAAAAGTGCTGATGACGAGTTTGCCATTTCTAAGAAAATTTTTGCACAAATGCACAACAGCAGAATCGAATTCAGGGCAATTGCCAGTTCTGCAAACTTTTTGATCTCTAAAAACGGCTGTCTCAAAAATGATATGTTCTACAAATTTTTACCCGGGTCTTCTAGGCCCCAAAAACCGAGCCCAGAAATGAAGGTTGTCAATGACATAGGGTCTTTCTACCTGGCTTTTTTAAACAAAACCCCTGTCGATCCAAAACGTTCTACAGAAATAGAATTGTTAACAGAGATGTTCTACCAGAAAACCCTGACCGAAATGCTTCATGAATTCACTGCCCTTGATTCAACCGTGTCTACCATGGGATGGGGCACTAGTGCTTTCCCGGTATTCACCTCAACCGTGTCATGCAAAGATTCTTCAACAAAAGATTTCTATTTTATGGCTACCCATAACCCTGAACATATGAGCCTCTCATTCATTCTGAGAAATATAGACAGCCTCAACCGCAATCCGAAAGGGTTTAAAATTTTCTTCAGCGACACCATCACAATTCTGCCCACTGGCAAACCCAGCATTACGATTCCTGAGCTGGACGCCGTATTCTCCGGAATTGGCTACCACCCTTCAACAGAGCCACAAACATGCATATATGAAGGGCAATCATATATCTTTGCAGGCTTTCAGGGGCAGTTTCTTCAGTACAAACTTCTGGCTATGGTGCCTATGGCCTCCATAGAAATATCGATTGCCAGAGAGCAGAAATTCATAATCTGGTCTGCAATAGCAGCGCTGATAATATTGCTCAGCCTTACGCTTCTATTCAGCCACAGTTTTATTTTTCCACTAAGCTGCCTGCAGGCTGGCGCCAGGGCAGTCGAAAAACGTGAACTCGGTTTTCAACTACCCGAACTGACCAATGATGAATTTGGCGAAATAGGCAGAATATTCAATCAGACGATAGGCAACCTGGAAGAATTATCGCTGGCCAGTATAGTGCAGACACGACTTATGCCTGCCAGAACTATCGATTCCGGCAACTTTTCAATTTTTGGACATAGTATTCCGATGGCTGAGCTCGGCGGCGACTACTTTGACTATTTCACAACCGAAGCAGACCATTTTTCGGTGTTATTGGGAGATGTCGCGGGGCATGGTGTGGGAGCCTCGCTGATAATGGCAATGGCCAAAGCGGGGATAATATGCTCTGCAGATCAGCAAGCCCATCCCGCCCTGGTTTTATCAGGGTTACATAAAATGATCTGCACAACACGCAGTAAAAGTCAGCGCAAAATAATGACGTTTCAGTATCTGCACATAAACAAAAACACAGGAACCCTCATATATGCTAATGCAGGCGGATGCTCCCCCATGCTGGTGTGCCCAAGCAGCGGCGAAGTTAAAGAAATAACCCTGAATGCACCAGTTCTGGGGGGCTTTAAGAATTCAAAATTCGGCGAAATAGAAATAAATATGCAGGCCGGCGAAGCACTTGTTTTATACACAGACGGAATCGTAGAAGCCCAAAATCATCTTGGTGAAGCTTTTGGATACGAGCGCATAAAATCGGCGCTGCTAAAAAATTATGACTTAGACGCAAAAAAATACTACGAAAACCTGTATAAAGAGTATCTCAACTGGCTCGACGGACAGCCTGCTCAGGATGATCTGACACTGATCGTAATGATCTATATGCCCTGCCGTTCAACGACAGACGATTGCCAAACCAGTTAAAAATGCGATTTTTTATGCCATCCGCGTCAAGCTGGTGTATGCTTCGCAGCTCAGCCTGGCTGCCATGCTGTGCAAAAGCATCAGACAGACCGATTCTAAGCATTCCGGCGGCATGCCCCATTTCAATGGCATGCTCTGCCACCATACTGCCAAAACCGCCGGCCAGCACATTTTCTTCTACGGTTACCATGGGAATATTGCCAAGCACAAGACTTTCAAGCAAATCGAGGTCGAACGGTTTGATAAATCTCGGATTGATAACCTTAACATTGATTCCAGATTTTTCCAGCTCGGCAGCGGCCTGAAGCGTCGACTGAAGAGTATGCCCAAGAGCCCACACCGCCAGATCTGTACCTTCCCTGGCGATGGTAGCACGGCCACAAACAATCTCGGACTGTTTCGAAGGCACGTATCCTCTGCCGATTCCGACGCCACGGGGGTATCTGATTGCAACCGGCCCGTTTTGCTCTGAAGCATATTTGAGCATCAGCTCAAGTTCGAACTCATCGCCAGGAGCGAGAAACTGGATATCAGGAATCATGCGCAGAAATGAAACATCAAAAACTCCGTGGTGCGTTGGACCATCTTCGCCAACCAGGCCGGCACGGTCAAGACAGAGAACTACCGGCAGTTTCATAAGTGCAATATCATGAATAATCTGATCAAAAGCACGTTGCATAAAGGTTGAATATATTGCAACAAAAGGCTTCAGACCGCCTTTTGCCATGCCGGCAGCCATGGTTACAGCGTGCTGTTCGGCAATGCCCACGTCGTAAAATCTCGAAGGAAACTCGGCCGCAAATTTCTTCAAGCCAGTTCCCTCTTTCATCGCAGCGGTGATGGCAACAATTCTCTTATCAGAGGCTGCAAGGCGGCAAAGAGTATCGCCAAAAACTTCGGTATAGGTGCGTGGGGCTTCGCCCGTTTTTTTTACTTTGCCCGTTTCGATTTCGAAGGGGCCAATGCCATGAAATTCGTTGCAGTGCTCCTGGGCCGGTTTATAACCGCGCCCCTTCTCTGTCAACACATGCACTAGAACCGGACCTTTACGCTCGCGCGCTCTGACAAGGGCTCGCTCAAGGGTTTCAAAGTCGTACCCATCGACCGGGCCGAAATATTTAAAACCAAATTCTTCAAAAAGCATACCGGGTGTCAACAGATATTTAAAACTGCCCTCGATACGGCTTAAAACATTATACAGCCGCGAACCGAAACCGGGAATCTGCCTGAGAACATGAGCAAGATAGTCTTTTGGAGTAGTATATGCCGGTTCGAGACGTAACCGGTGCAGATACATTGACAGGGCGCCGACATTCGGCGATATAGACATTTCGTTGTCATTAAGAATGACCACAACATCATTTTTTTTATGGCCAGTAAAATTAAGTGCCTCAAAAGCCATGCCGCCAGTAAGGGCGCCATCGCCGATAACAGCAACAGCCTTACCATCTGTCTGCATGTGCTCTCTAGCGATCGCAAGGCCCTGAGCAGCAGAAATAGAGGTTGAACTATGCCCTGTATTAAAAACATCATGGCGGCTTTCGCAAATTTTAGGAAAACCGCTCAGGCCGCCGAGCGTCCGGAGAGTTGGGAAACTTTCAGATCTTCCGGTGATGAGCTTATGAGTATAAGATTGATGGCCGACATCCCAGACAATCTGGTCATGAGGAGACTGAAAAACGCGATGCACAGCGAGCGTGAGCTCGACAATGCCGAGATTACTGGCCAAATGACCGCCGTTGCGCGAAACCACACCAATAATACGCTCGCGAATTTCGCTGCTGAGCTGTACAAGCTCTGCAACGGAAAGAGACTGTAAATCACGAGGTTCATGAATGCGGTCTAATATCATTTAAGTATGCCACACCTACAGATTCTGGCTATTATAGCACAGCCCGCAACATTTTTCAAAGCACGGGAATCAGCTACAAATCAGCAATCCAGAGCCTCCATGAGTTTTACGAGATCTACTTCGTGCGCCCTGGCAGCGCCCTCAAGAGTTTCTCCGGCAGCTACGGCACAACCGATACAGTGCATGCCAAACTGCTGCAGGATTTTGGCAGCATCTGGGTTTTGTCTGAGAATTTCAGCGATGGTCATTTGAGAATTAACTGGCATTTTTATCTCCTTATCGATCCTCTGGTGGTGCTTTCTTCATGCCGTCAAGTTCGTGATGGCGGTCCTGGAGAGCCGTGTCTGATTTAAAAAGCAAAACCCATACGGTTTGAAAAACAATTTTAATATCCAGTACCAGACTGTAATTATCAAGATAATAGTAATCATAGGTGACTTTATCAACAAGTCTGAGGTAATAACGGGAGTTAACTGCAGCAAGACCTGTCACGCCGGGTTTTATAGAAAGACGACGTCCCTGGAATTCGTAATAATCATTAACAAAAAATGCCCGCTCAGGTCTCGGGCCAACCACAGACATTTCACCGGTCAAAACGAGAAAAAACTGCGGAAGCTCGTCGATGCCAAAGTGGCGAAGAAATTTTCCCACGGACGAAATCCTGGGGTCATCGGCCGTTGCAACCATAGGCCCTGATTTGGACTCTGAACCAACGCGCATTGAACGAAATTTAATAACATCAAACTCTTTACCGTAGCGGCCGACTCGTTTTTGTTTGTAAAAAACTGGGCCAGGCGAATCAATGCGCACCATAACCGCAGCCGCAATCATTACAGGAGATGAAACGATCAGCGCGAACAGCGAAAAAACAATATCGAAAGCACGCTTACAAAGCCGCTGAAATCTAGTGAGCGGCTGCGAGCAGATCGTAACCAGGGGATAATCTTCAAGGCTCAGCAAACCTGCGCTACCGGCAGCTTTTTTGGTATCAACGACAATGCGCACCTTGAAATCATGTGGCTCTTCTTTGCGATTGTAGTATATTCTAGCCCAGAAACTATCCAGATCGAGCGAAGGATCGGTGACAAAAACTTCGTGAGCATGCCGAAAAACGACTTCAGAGGCGAGATCTGCCAGTTCATCGCTTTTCATTGTATGCACTATCACATAACGCACACCGCCACGACGGTGAAAGTGCTTGATTATGCGACGGCCTTCTGCTTCATCACCGATTATTATAGCTCGGATTAACAGGGGATGCGGCCTGAAAACGGTAGAAACAAGGGCACGCAAAGCAAAACCGGCAACGATGCAGACTCCTGTCGCAAGAAGAAAAATAGGTCTCGGAAAATAATGGGAGTGGGCCGCAAGAGTGCGCGAAAAAAATGTTAAAAGATTGAAGCTTATAAAAGAGGCCAGTAAAGTGTTGGTCGTGTAAGAAAAAATATCAGAAGCAGCAGTCAGCCTTCTGATGTTAAAAATCCCTGTCATCAGACCGAACAGAAAATAAAGGCCAAAAAGCCACCACTTTACCTGAAGATAAGAATTAAAATACTGATCATTCTGTGAAACATCGTGCAGCCAGATCGAAAAAACGCTTATAAAAACAGCATTCATCAGCAGGGCATCACCAATCACCAGCAGGATAGAAACAAGTTTTTCTGCCCCGTGAGGCAGTCGAATCCCGTAGGCTCTTAAACGATTTACCCTGGCAGATGTCATATTATTTTAAATTGCCCAAAAGGGTATAAAGTCTGGCAATATGTATTTTTTCTTGTCTTATCAGCTCCTGCAGAAACGGACGGTTTTTATCTTCGGAGCCAAGAAGCCCCATAATTTCGGAAAAAAACAATACAGTGTCTTTTTCAAAGCCTATTGCATGGTAGACAGCCTGTTCATCACTAACGATTTCATTTGCCAGTTCTGCATGTGAATGAATATTGGGAAAAACTTTACCATCAAGCATTGCATTGAGGTAAGTAAACATTTCCGGCGTATTGTATTCGTCTGCGATCTGAAAATCTTCCTGCTGATTTTCAAAAAGTTTTTCTCGAATTTCTAAAAAATTCTCAAGATGACTCGCTTCTTCTTTGGCAAGGTTCTCAAACACCCTTTTAACTTCTGAATTATTGGATTTTTCAGACATGGCGACGAAATATTCTCTACCATTTTTTTCGATTTGAATGGCCATTTCAACCAATTCTTCTGTATTAAACTGCAAAGTCTGCCTCCTCTAAGGGCTTATGTTTTTATTTAAGCGCAAGTTCTATTTCGTGTGCAATTTCTTCAATACTTAAGATACGAACGGCTGCATCCTGCTCAAGAGCAGCGCGTGGCATGCCATAAACCACAGAAGACATTCTATCTTGAGCCAGGGTGAGACCACCCATCAGTTTTATGTTTTTCAAGCCCCTGACTCCGTCTTCTCCCATGCCGGTAAGAATAACGCCCACAGCTTTATGGGCAAATTCTTTTGCAGCCGAAAAGAACAGAGTATTGATGCAGGGGGCGAAGCTGTCATTCTCTGTAGCGTTTGAAACTATAGAAAAGCAGTATTTTCCATCCATTGTTTTACCAACCCTGGTCTGATGGTCTCCGGGGCATATGTAAACAACCGAATTCTGGATTATTTCGCCATCACACGCTTCCTTAACTCTTATGGAACACAACATGTTCATTCTCGTAGCGAAGGCTGCCGTAAAAGCCTTGGGCATATGCTGAGCAACAACGATTGGCGCCGGCAATGCCGAATCTATGGCACTCAAAATTTTCTGGATAGCGGGTGGCCCACCGGTAGAAGCTCCAATAAAAACCGCTCGATTAATTATCTCATCTGAAGCGGATAAAACGCGCTTAGCAACACGACGGCCGTGAATATATTCAAGCTTGATGGTTCGAGGCTGCGCATTTGCGGCAACATGAATTTTCTGTAACAATTCTATCTTTAAGTCAAGAATATTTGCCGACAATGTTGATCCGGGCTTTGGCAGATAATCCACAGCCCCCAGATCCAGGGCATCGAGTGTAACTTTGGCGCCTTCACGAGTAAGTGAGCTTACCATGATGACTGGCGTCGGACGCAGACGCATAATCTCTTTTAAGGCATGTAGACCGTCCATGATCGGCATTTCCACGTCCATGGTTATAACATCCGGTCGCAGTCGGGCAGCTTTTTCAACAGCTTCACACCCGTTTGCGGCCGAACCCACAATGTCTATCATGGGATCAGAGGCAAGCATGCGCTCAATAGCTGTGCGCATAAATGCAGAATCATCAACGATCAGTATTTTTATTTTTTTATCTTCAGTCATCGGTTTGTCTTATTGCGTATGGTTTTCTGTATGCGTAGGCGTTTTTATGGGAAAGCAGGTCAAAATGAGCGGAAGAGGCGGGCAAACACTCGCTTTCACCCAGGAGAAGGATTCCGCCGGGGGCCAAGACTTTATAAAATTCGTCAATTAACTGGGTTCTCAGGTCATCGTCAAAATAAATCAAAACATTTCTGCAAAAAATGATATCTGAGCCCATCATGCATTTCAAGTTTTGCGTATTTTTTAAATTCAGTTTCTGAAAACTGACCATTTCGCGAAGATCTCGCGTAATGGAAAATTCACCAGCACCATCTTTTATGCCGGGGCAAAAGCCAAGTAATGCTTCCAGGGATTCAAGTTTATCTCGTAAAGACCTGGCGCTATAAACCGCTTCCCCTGCGGTATGAAGATTTCTGGTGTTAATATCACCTGCATTTATGGAAAACCTTGCTGTCGGCTTGGTCGCCATAAAGTGTTTCGCCATCATCGCTATAGAATATGCCTCTTCGCCTCTTGAACAGCCGGCGCTCCAAATTTTACAAGGCACATCGCATCCTCTGAGGGCAAACAAATCAGGTAAAAATATTTTAGCAATAAATTCAAATTGCGCCGGGTTTCTAAAAAAATAGCTTTCACTCACAGTGAGCTCAGAAACGAGTTCTTCTAAGGGCGCCGAATCATGCTCAAAATCTTCGATAATAGCGATATAATCGCGCTGATCTATGATACCAAGGTGCCGCATCTGCTCATCAACTTTTTTTTCGAGCTGACGCGTTGTAACACGTTCAATGAGGATTCCTGAATAATCATGAACTAGTTTTCTTATAACGCTTCTGTTTTTTTCACTGATGGTCATCATGCCTTGTGATACGGCTCCCCGAACATTATCGATATAGCTCGATAAAGCTGTTCTGAAAGAACAAGCAATGCCAGTTGATGATTTAAAGTCAGCGGCGAAAGCGATATAAACTCTGTAGCAGCGGCCCTGACTCTTGGGTCATGCCCTTCTGCCGCGCCGAGACAAAAAATAAGTCTATTGACGCCAGAATTTATTTTCTGTTCAAGCCAGCGACAAAAACCATCCGTGTCACGGCATGGTGCATGCTCATCCAGTGCAACAATGCACTCTTTGGCAGCAATACGACGCAGCAGCTCGTCCTCGTTTCGACAAAAAATTATTTCTACCGGCAGTCGCCGCGAGCAACGATCAAGATAAAGCTCAACAAGCTTTTGATATGGTTTGTCAGCTATTTTCCCGATCATAAAAATTTCTACTTTCATCTCGATTTCGAAACTTTCTGCCGCACATCGCCATCGTCGTCGCGATGTATAAGGTTTTTTTTAAGAGCGTCGGGAAGGGGCGATCCCAGCATCAGTCTTTCGCCGGGTTTATCCTGGGCGGCAACGCTTACCCAGGCACTGCGAAATTTTGCTCCGGAATTGGCAAAAAAAGGTTCAAGGGCTTCACGGGCCAGTTCTGGGGTATTGGATTCCTGACTTATATGCATAAGCACGAGGATTTCAGGAACCTTCTGCATGCGCGAAAGAATCCCTCTCACGCCCTCGTTTGGCAAGTGCCCCATAGGACTTCTTATGCGTCTTTTAAGCCACGGCGGATAAGAACTTGTACGCAACATATCTTCGTCATAATTGCTTTCTATACAAACCAGATCAGCATCTCTCATGTGCTCTATAACTTCAGGAGTTACGTGCCCCAAGTCTGTCGCAAG
>SABV01000129.1 GCA_009928855.1 Erysipelotrichia bacterium
AAAAAAGAAATAATCGAAAAACAGGCAATTATAATGAACAAGAGTCGTCAACTGGCCGAAAAGGTAGAGGCTCAGCTTGCTGCATCTATTGTAGAATTGCCTACTCGAGGGGTCAAACGGGCCGGTTTTAAGGTTCTTCATTCGATGGCCATGCCTTCAATTCTGGTCGAATTCGGTTATACATCAAATTTTCCTGATTCAGAAATACTCAAAAACTACAATTGCCGCACGAGAATGGCCCAAGCAGTATATCTTGGCGCAAGAGACTTTCTTCTCGGACGCATAGAAGATGGGATAGACACCAGTTATCTGGATTACATCAAGACGGCTGAAGCAAGAAAAAAAGCCCTGGCTCTCAAAAAAAAATCCAGGCCTCAAAAAGCAGCAAAAACTACAAAAACAAGAAAATATAAAGTAAAATCTGGCGATACTCTTTCGCAGATTGCCTCCAAAAATGGTATTTCGCTATCTGCATTACTGAAACTCAATAAATTTTCAGAAAAACATCTTATCAAAACTGGCAATACGATTTTGCTGCCTGCAAAATAAAAGGACTTCCGGGTGGATTTTTTTACAAAGCTTAAAATCAAAACCAGACTGTTTTTTACGATGGTTCTGGTATCTATGATACTTCTGGGCTTGACTTTTTTTACCTCTGAAAAAATAAGAAATGCGGTTAAAAGCCAGGTGCCTCTACAAATTCTGGCGGTTTTAAATGCTGAATCAGGCAAGTTGAGCGCCTCTCTTCTTGCCTGCGAAAGAAATGCCGAGTATCTGGCCCATCTACACCCGACAATTCAGTATCTTTCGTGGCTGGACCAGGCTCCAGACGAAACCGCCATGATAGATCAATGGAAACAGGTTTTGAACGCTCCCATAACCGGGCTGCTCACAAAAGGCGAAAGTTATCTGCACAACTATATAACTGATATAGCCATTCTTGATAAAAACTCCAAAACGGTATTCAGAATAGGTCATGGTGGCAAAGAGATTGTCGAAGAAGAAGCTGCATACAGCAAATTTGTCACTCCTAAAATGTTGGATATTGTAGAACAAGAGGGAGTTTATCGCAGCCCGGTCTTTTTTCAGCAAAGCGCCGATAATTATAAAGAACGGGTTTTTTATATTTTCAAACCTGTAATATCTCAGCGCAAAATCCTTGGTATGGTCGCAATAGGCATTACGCTTGAAGCCATGTTTGAAAACATAACAGGCACGTTGTCTACCGTCGCCGGCAAAACATCTCTCATCTCAAGCGAATATTCACAAAACGGCTTTTATCTGGCCCACGACGACCAGGAAACAGTATTAGATCCACAGCGTCGAATTTTTCTCAATTCAAAAGAACCAGAACTTCAAGATCATGCAGAGCGAATTGTCAGCAACAAAAGTGGTTTTCATCAATATCTGCTTGCCGAAAAATCAAATATCCTGATTGCAGCCGTTCCGGTAACTCATTCAAACTGGGTCATTCTAAGCGTTGTTGACACCCAGGGCCTGCTCGGTGCCCTCAGTCAGGCACAGAATTTTTCCCTCTTCCTGATTATCTTTGGTCTGGTAGTCATGACAGGCATTACTATGGCTGTCATAAACGGTGTAGTTCAACAGATTCGCGGTGTTTCACAAGGACTCGAAGAAATTTCCCGGGGACGCGGTGATCTCACTAAGCGTCTGGCCATTATAGGAAAAGACGAACTTACGGAGGTATCAGAAAGATTTAATAAATTTATCGGATACATTCAGCGTCTGCTGTTGCAGATACAGGACGTCATAAACCGCCTTTCGCACATGGCCAACAGCATATCAAGTCTCACGCTGCAATCAAACGAATCTATTCAAAATATCTTTGGTAACACACAGCGAATCACCAAGGCTTCTAAAGACTCAGCTACTACGCTTGAAACCACCGCAGCAGCGATCGAAGAAATTTCTGCGAATTCACAGCTGATTGCGAAACGCTCTAATAGAGCTTATGAAGAGTCTGTTCAGAACAGAATTAAGGCCACTCAGGGTATGGAAGCGGTTCGCGAGGCATCTACCACAATAAAGGAAATTGAGCGGGCTGTCGGCGACTCTTCGCGCGTTCTTGAAGAACTCAAGGGGCAGTCACGCAAAATCGGCAAAATTGTTCTGACTATTACAGCAATTTCGCGCCAGACCAACCTGCTTGCCCTGAATGCGGCCATTGAAGCGGCCAGAGCCGGCGAACAGGGAAAAGGCTTCGTGGTAGTTGCTGCAAACGTAAAAAAGCTGGCAGAACAAAGCGCCAAAGCGGCAGAAGAAATCGGTGCTCTTATTGGCGAAATTCAGCACAAAACCAATAAAGCTGTTGAAGAAATGAGCCTGGGTAAAGACAAGGTTCAGGAGGGCGTTAAAATTATTAACCAGGCCGGCGGCTATCTGGATGAGATTGGCATGGCCTCCGAAAGTGTTAACGTCCAGGTTCAGGATATCAGCAAATCATCGGTAGAGCAAAGCAAGAATATTGAAGCTATCAGCTTGTCTATCGAAAACCTTTCTATTACGACCAAAACCACCACAAGAGAAGTCGATGGAGTTCTTGATTCGCTGAAGTCTCAAAGAGATTCAATTCAAGACATGGCTAAAATCACCAAACATTTGACAATGGTGGCCGATGAAATGAACCGCATGCTCGCGCACTTCGTTCTTGAAGCAGACAAAATGAGCAATGCCCTGCTTATAGACTCATCAGATGACGCGACTGATATTGACGTGACAAATGATACCCCGCAACAAGAAAACGCAAAGTCGACTAAACCTGAAGCGCCCACCCCAGGCACAGAAAAATAATTCCGCCAACATCATTCTGAACACCGATGTTTTGATTGTTGGGCTTATTCGTCATTGAATGGTCAAGTAAAAATAGGCGTTTTAAGCGGCCATTTTGAATTGAAAACAGAGCAGTTATGTGTTAGTGTAGCACGTTTCAAACTTGGGGTTAACCATATCCAGGAGATGCTACAGAATGCTTGAACCCAAAACCTTTTCAGGGGGCCTTCACCCGCCTGATCTGAAGCTGACTTCAGACAAACCAATCGTCAATCTACCTATTCCATCAAGAGTTGTATTACATGTTTCACAGCATATTGGTGCGCCTGCCAAGCCCATATATAAAATTACCGATAAGGTCACCTGTGGACAGTGTATTGCCGAACCAGGTGGTTTTGTGTCTGCGCCGGTACATGCGACAATTTCCGGAACCGTTATTGGAGCAGGAAATTTTATGCACCCACTTGGAGTGCCTTCGCCTGCAATAGTTATTGAACGCACCCCGGAAACTCCTGAACCGGTTTACACCTCAGAAGACGGAATGGCACTGCCTCCTGAAGAAATAAAAAAACGCATACAGCAGTCGGGGCTTGTAGGTCTTGGTGGCGCGACTTTCCCAACCCATGTCAAGCTTTCCCCACCCGAAACCAAACATATCGACACTGTAATTCTCAACGGTGTAGAATGTGAACCGGCTTTAACAGCTGATCATCGGCTGATGCTAGAAGAACCTGATCGCATAATAAATGGCCTGAAGCTGATCATGCGTGTATTAAAAGCCGAAAAAGGCATTATCGGCATCGAAATGAACAAACTCGATGCCATAACTCTTCTTAATGACCGGCTAAAGAATGAAAGTAATCTTTCTGTTCAACCATTGAAGGTCAAATACCCACAGGGCGGCGAAAAGCAACTGATTTATGCCTGCCTTGGCAGAGAAATTCCATCTGGCAAGCTTCCTATGGATGTTGGCGTTGTAGTGCAAAATGTGGCTTCAGCTGCGGCGATTTCAGATGCCGTCAATATGCAGAAACCTCTTATGGAACGAGTGGTAACCCTTGCCGGCAACTGCGCCACCAATCCCGGTAACTATCGAGTTCGCATCGGTACAACCGTCGCCGATTTTATCGAAATGACCGGCGGTCTGAAGCAGGATATTCCGCTTAAAAAAGTCATTATGGGTGGGCCTATGATGGGCTTTGCTCTGTTCGATCTCAATGTTCCAATCATTAAAGGCACCAGCGGCATTCTGTGCTGGGATGCCCAACAAGCAATAGTGCCACTGCAAACAGCCTGTCTGAGATGCGGAAGCTGTATCAGAGCCTGTCCGATGGGTCTGTTACCCCAGCAGATGAAAAAACTTGTCGATAACAAAAAATGGGCACAGCTTGACAGCCTCGGAATGTTAGATTGTATTGAATGCGGCTGCTGCGCCTACGCCTGCCCGTCAGGCATCCCTCTGGTGCAAAGTTTCAAACTCGGCAAAAAAAACGTCATGGCCGAACGCAAAAAAGCAGCACCCCCTAAAGGATAAAAGCTAATGAACGCAATTACAGCGACAAATGTTTCTTCGGTTCCACGACTTATCGTAACCACATCACCGCATATTCAGTCAGGCACTTCAGCTGCGCGTGTAATGTGGGATGTAAACCTTGCCATGTTACCGGCTTTGCTGATGGCGATTCATAATTTTGGATCAAGAGCCGCCTTGATAGTGCTGATCTCGGTAGCCGGTTCTGTTGCCGCAGAATACCTGGTTCAGCGGTTTCTTCTGCAAAAGCCATCATCTCTTGCAGATGGAAGCGCTGTTGTAACCGGTGTGCTTCTGGCTTTCTGTCTGCCGGTCGCTCTTCCGCTCTGGGTAGCATTTGTCGGAGGTTTTATCGCTATCGCCCTCGGCAAACAGGCATACGGCGGTCTTGGACAGAATATTTTTAATCCGGCTCATGTGGCACGCGCCATATTGCTGGCCAGCTGGCCTGTATATATGACAACATGGCTTAAGCCCGGCACTTCTGCAGCTGATGCGATTACCTGTGCTACTCCTCTGGCTTTGCTTAAAGAATCTGCCAAAGATACAGTATTGCTCGAAAAGCTCTCTACATCAGGAACCTCGCTGGTGCAATATGTTCTTGGTGAATTGAACGTAACATTCAGTGATCTTTTTCTGGGAATCAATTTTTCGGGTTCGCTCGGCGAAACATCCAAGCTTGCCTTGCTCATAGGTGGTCTGTATCTCTTAATAAGAGGGCACATAACTTTACACGGACCATTGGCTATGCTTTCTACCGTCTTCGCCGGGGCGTGGTTATTCGGCGGAAGTTTTGAATATGCTTTGTTTAACCTGCTCACCGGTGGTCTTATGATTGGTGCTCTCTTTATGATAACCGACATGGTGACTTCGCCAATGACCAATAAAGGGCATATACTGTTTGGCTTTGCCTGCGGTGCGATAACTCTTCTGATTCGGATGAAAGGTGGTTACCCGGAAGGAGTTTGTTACTCAATTCTGATAATGAATGCCCTGGTTCCACTCATCGACAAATTTACTATGCCACGACGGTTTGGTCAGGTTCAGGAGGTTGTAGCATGAAAGATATGATGCACATGGGCCTGTTTTTGTTTATTATAGCCGCGGTCTCAGGAATTCTGCTGGCTTATACCGAGAATCTGACTGCCCCACTTATAAAAGAAAATCAACGACAACTTCTCGAACAGGCAAGACGGGAAGTACTCCCCGAAGCCAAAAGCTTTTCTGACAAAATACTTGAAAATGAAACCGACAAAATACCTGTTACAGCAGGTTTTACAAGCAGCAACGAACTGGCCGGCATTGTCATGAATGTCTCGCCCAAAGGCTATGGTGGTCCGATTGAGATGGTCGTAGGCATAACTCCCGCCGGACGCATCTCTGGCGTTAAGATTCTTTCTCAAAAAGAAACTCCCGGTCTTGGCACCAAACTTTCAGCCCCTGTATTCACTGAGCCTTTCAAAAAGCTGCTGACAGAGAAATCTGCTCCTGATTTTCGCGTAAAAAAAGATGGTGGCGATATTGATGCCATAACCGCAGCGACAATCAGTTCTCGCGCATTTTGCAGCGGCTTAAAGGATGCTCTTGCAAACTACGAAAAAATCAAAGCAGGGCTTTCTTCTCTTGAGCCTCTTTCTCAGAAGGCCCAGCCAGCGTCAGGAGAAGCGAAATGACAATGCTACAACAGCTAACCAAAGGCATCTGGAAAGAAAACCCTATTTTTGTCATTGCACTCGGCATATGCCCAACGCTTGCCGTCACATCCTCTATGACAAATGCGCTTGGTATGGGAATTGCCGCTACGTTTGTGTTGATTGGCAGCAATCTGATCATTTCACTGCTACGCCATCTCGTGCCGGCAAAAATCAGAATTCCGGTTTTCATCATGGTTATCGCAACTTTTGTCACCATGATAGACAAACTTATCGCAGCCTACTCCCCTGCCCTTTCGGCCAGCCTCGGCATTTTTATTCCCCTGATAGTGGTTAATTGCATAATTCTGGGTAGAGCTGAAGCTTTTGCCAGCAAAAATGGTCCGCTAGAATCGGTATTGGACGCAATCGGCATGGGCATCGGGTTCACAATTGCCCTTTCGTGTCTGGCCTTCTTCAGAGAACTCCTTGGCGAAGGCAAACTGTATGGCTTCCCGATTCCGCTCTTTAAAGCTGATCCAGCATTGATAATGATCATGGCACCTGGCGGGTTCATGGTGTTCGGGCTTCTTATTGCCCTTAAACGGCATCTCGAAGCAAAAGGAGCAACAAAATGATTTCCGGCATAATCAGCATTTTCATTATTGCAATTTTTATCGAAAATTTCGTTCTAAATCAGATTCTTGGCATATGCCCATTCATCGGAGTATCGAATAAGTTTGAATCTGCCGTAGGCATGGGTTTTGCCGTAACTTTTGTAATGCTTATGGCCGGAGTAACCACCTGGTGCATTCACAACCTCATTCTGGTGCCGATGCATCTTGAGTATCTGCAAACCATTTCGTTTATTCTGGTGATCGCCTCACTGGTTCAATTTGTGGAAATGGTAATACGCAAGACTGTGCCATCTCTTTACCAGTCGCTTGGCGTATTTCTTCCGTTGATAACTACTAACTGCGCCGTTCTTGGCGTTGCCCTGATCAACATAAAAAAGGGTTATGGCCTGCTTGAAGCTTCTGTTAATTCTCTTGGCGGGGGAATTGGCTTCTTTTTTGCTTTGATAATAATGTCAGGTATAAGAGAACGACTGGCAATATCAGAAGTTCCTGAAGCAATGCATGGCGCCCCGATAGCCTTCGTCACTGCCGGTCTTCTCGCAACGGCCTTCATGGGCTTTTCAGGACTGGTGTAAAGGAAATATAAACTTATGATTACGCAAATTCTTTCTGCCATTATGGTGCTCGGTATTCTTGGCTTTGTGTTTGGCGCAATTCTCTCTTACGCATCGGTCAAATTCGAAGTCAAGGTAGACCCCATGATAGAAAAAACCATTGAGCTCCTTCCGGGTGCCAATTGCGGCGGCTGCGGATACCCCGGATGCGCAGGCATGGCCGAAGCAATCGTAAAAAAAGGCGAACCGGTTACAACCTGCCCGGTTGTTTCAGCCGAAAATCGCGCTAAAATAGAAGCACTGCTTGGGCTCAATAAGATTAGCGATACTACAAAAAAGCCGGTAGTTAAGGCAGCACTGGTAAAATGCAACGGCCTTGATACCGACGAATACAAAAAATTTGAATATATGGGAGTTCCAAATTGTCAGGCCGCGGTTCTTCTGCAGAATGGACCATGGCTGTGCCCTCATCGCTGCATGGGACTCGGGTCATGCGTTGCAGCGTGCCCATTCGACGCAATCAAAATAGGACCGCACCATCTTCCAATTGTTGATGAAGACAAATGTGTTGCCTGCGGCCGATGCGTTCTGGCATGCCCAAAACAGCTGATCGAAATGGTAGACAAAGAAAAAACGGTTCACGTTAAATGTAACTCGACCGAAAAGGGCGCAGACACGAGAAAAGTATGCAAAGTGGGCTGCATCGGCTGTCAGATGTGTGTCAAAGTATGCGCTTATGATGCGATAAAGGTAGAAAACAACCTGGCGCATATTGATTACGAAAAATGCGTTGGTTGCGGGGCGTGCGTAGCCAAGTGTCCGCAAAAGACGATCATCATGGAAAACAAGCCAGATTTTAAGGGTCGTGTTGCTCATATAGAAGAGCAGGATTGTATTGGCTGCACAATCTGTTTCAAGGTTTGTAAATTCAGTGCAATCAATGGTGGAACCCCGAAAGAAAAACATTCTGTAATAACTGATAAGTGCGTTGGTTGTGGCCTGTGCGCTGAAAAGTGCCCTAAAAAATGCATAACAATGCAAGACAAATCCTTAAAATAAAAAATGTCTGATTATTTATACTACTTTATTACCTGTTTTTTAATTGGCAGCCTGCCTGCCGGTGAACTGTTAACGCGCCTGAAAACCGGAAAAAGCATGCTCCTGCCAGGCACACGAAATACCATAGCTCCGGCAAAAATGTTTGAAATTCTGGGCATTCCCACCGGAATCATCGTATGCCTTTTCGATGGGCTAAAGGGTTTTCTGGCGGTATACCCGGTTGCCATTTTCTTTATCGGCCCTGATCCATATTCTCAATATTGGGCAATAAGTCTTGGCGGCTTTTTAACGGTATTGGGCCATTGCAACAGCCTGTTTTTAGGTTTTCGAGGCGGCAGAGGCCTGGCACCAACCTTCGGCGTGATGGTTACCCTGCTTCCGATACCTGCTGTTATTGCCCTGCTTCTCGGCCTTTGGTTGGCATTCTGGGGGCTTTCCAGCAAACCGGGTGCCCTGAGTGCTGCCGGGGCTATGCCACTTCTTTCTATAGCCTGGGTAATATTCGTTAAACCTGCTGAAATAGACTATCTATACGTAGTTGCCACGATGTCGCTCTGGACAATGTGGGAGCATCGAGATGAGCTGTTCAGCTATATGGGTATCAAAAACCAATACCAGCAGCCGCAAAAACCGGTTAATGCAGAAGAACCTGCAGATACTAAGGCGAATACCTGACTTCAAGGCGATCTGCCGCCATCACAACATTGAACTTCGACAAATCGCTGTCTTTTAAAAATGTTTCCATAAAAAACCTTCTGGCTTCGGGTTCTACAGTCTTGTAAGGTTTGCGTGGTTCTACAGAAAACCCGCCAACGCGCCTTTCCTTGTCGAAATAAAGAGTGACAAGATAAACAGAGAACGTAAGACGACTGTATTTGCCAAAGGCATAAGAATGGTTTTTGGCACCCTGAAAACGCAGGCGCTCTTCAACTTTGCTTACCGGCAAACCCAGAAGCCCGGTTTCCATGCCAACTGGCGGCGCTTTAAGGTGGTTATCCATCCCGGGGTCGTATTGGGGAACGGAAGGATTGCCGGGTGTTGCGGCCTGACCCTCGTAAGTGCCCGAAGCAATTGCTTTATCAGAAGTTATGCCAACCTTTTCTACTGGCACTGCTTTTGGGGTGACAGAAGTTGATTCGGCACCGCCAAAAAAGTTGGGCATCTGGGCGTTGGCGACCACTCCGCAAAAAAGCAGTGCTGAGGCCAGTAAACATCTACAGCTTTTTATTTTCATAAAGTTAGATTACTATAAAAAGCAACGCTTGTATTCATATAACATTACATCGAACCATAGGAACAAAATAATGAGCCTGCACGGAAAAGTGATTCGGGTTGAAACCGGACACGCTATAGTAGAGGTTTCTCCCAGACCTGAATGCCAGGGCTGCAATGCATGTAAAGGGCTGCTTGGCGATAAACCGGAAGAACTGAAACAGATAAAAGTTCTTAA